>PXFD01000168.1 GCA_003564505.1 Syntrophomonadaceae bacterium | reverse complement strand
ACATAATAGCTCTGTAAATTCCGGTTATCTCTCTCCTGTTAGCGATTCGCCCGCTGAAGGTTGCGCGCTAAAGTAGAGCGCTCCAGGCCTTGCTTCAGCGATACTTCATGCAGCTCGCTTTACATTCTTGTTCCGTTAACAGGATAGCTTTTAGCAAAGCCGGCCTGCGGACAATGGTATTGCTTTTTTTTCGGATCGGAAAAATAGGTGCAAAGCAAGCAGCAATAAGTTGAATTTATCTCTGACACCTTTTCAACTTACTGGGTGGAGGAAAGTGGTGTCAGCGCAGGTATTCGAGGAAAGTTGAAGCGATGACGAAGTAAATCAAAAGGCCGGTAACGTCTTTGATGGTGGTGACAAAAGGTCCGGCGGTAATTGCCGGGTCAATATTAATCATACTGCAAACCATAGGAACAAGGGTGCCGATCAGGGCAGCAACGCTTATTGTTGCCAGCATTGAAACTCCGACAACTACGCCAAGGTATGGGTTGCCCTGCCAGAAAAATGCAGCGACAGATATTACAATACCGCAAAGCAGACCCATCACAGCCCCGATTTTTATTTCCCGGAAAAAATAAGGCCACATCTCGGAAGGTTCGATCTCACCGGTAGCCAGGCCGCGCACAAATATAGTAGATGACTGGGTTCCAACATTACCGCCCATATCCATAATAACCGGAATAAAGACAGCAAGCATAACTATTGCTTCAAGAGTGTTTTCAAAAACACCGATTACACTTCCAGAAAGAATTCCGCCGGCCATACTTATGAACAACCAGGGCATTCTCATGCGAACCACCTTGCCGACAGGTGCCTTGGTTAATTCCACACCTACAACTTCACTGGCCCCGGCCAGGCGGTAAATATCTTCCGTTGCTTCCTGCTCCATAACGTCCATAACATCATCGACAGTAATGATACCCAGCAGCCTGTCCTGGTCATCGACAACAGGTACTGCCAGCAGGTCATACTTGGAAACAATACGCGCCACTTCTTCCTGGTCAAGCTCGGCATTAACGTTAATTACGTTACGACGCATAATACTTTTTATTAAGGTGCCATCTGAAGAAGCGATTAAATCGCGTAATGATACAACCCCGATCAGCTGACCATTTTCATCAACCACATAGACATAGTAAATAGTTTCTGCTTCGGGAGCAATTTCCCGCAAACGGTCAATTGCTTCTTCTACCGGTATATCGGCAGGAAGGGAAATAAATTCGGTGGTCATAATACCACCGGCACTATCTTCCGGATATTTCAGAAGATCTCCAAAATCAACCGGTGTCTCTTCCTGATCTATTAAATCGAGGACCTTGCGTGCATCTTCCGGGGTCATCTCACCAATCAGGTCGGCAGCATCGTCAGAAGCCAGGCTTTTCAGGATCGACCTGGTTCGTTCTTCCCCGAGAAGATTAAGGATTTCAGCCTGTTCAAAATCTTCCATTTCCTCGAAAATCTGAGAGGCATCATCAGGGGAAAGCTTTTCTATCAGCTCAACTTTTTGTTCCAATTCAAGTTCGTCGAGCAGATCGAGAAGATCTCCCGGATGGGTTCCCGACTTCAATTCACGGCTGATTTGCATGTAAATATGCTCAACAGACAATGTTATCACCTCCCAAACATCCTTAATTATAGCATGCAGGTTGGCATAAAAAAACCCCGCTGTGCCGTGGACCGTTGTTTTGAACTGTTCCCCCGAAAGGTGGGTACCCTCTCAGCTGTTTTACAGGTCCTCTTTTCGGAGGCTGCTGCGCCGCAGCTGAAGTCCAGGTTCCCATTGTATAAGTGTTAGCTCAAAACTTAATCGGCTGTCACGAACACCGCAGGGCGATGCTTATAATTGACTAACTATTTCATAAAAATCATAGCATAAATTCGACGGAATCGCAAGATCAGTCCTCTGAATTGATAACTCCAATCCCTAACCTTTCTTCTCTTCCTGCTTTTTCATTTCCAGTTTAAGCTCATCAAGCTGATCAAGGTCTACGGACGAGGGAGCACCGGTCATCAGGCAGCTGGCTGCAGCTGTTTTGGGGAAAGGTATCACCTGGCGGATTGAATCATCCCCAGAGAGCAGGGCAACCAAACGGTCAAGCCCCAGGGCTATACCGCCATGAGGTGGAGCGCCGAATGAGAGGGCCTCAAGCAGGAAACCAAACTTTTCCCGGCTTTCTTCTTCCGATAAGCCGAGCAGCTCAAATATTATTGATTGGATCTGGCTATCGTGAATACGGGTACTTCCTCCACCTATCTCCACGCCATCAAGAACCAGATCGTAAGCCTGGGCTCGCACTGCCAGGGGATCGCTGTTCAATAAACCCATGTCATCGACCCTGGGAGCTGTGAAAGGGTGATGATCTGAATCATAGCGATCTTCTTCCTCGTTATAATGGAACAAGGGAAAATCTACAACCCACAGAAAGTGCGGATCGCCTGATTTTTCTTTTGGAGCCAAGTAGCGTCGCAAGTAACCGAGCACCTGGCAGGTTGTTTCCCATTTGTCCGCTACAAACAATAATACATCGCCGGGGGCGGCTTCCATTTTAGCGTTGATTTGATCCATTAGGTCCCCATCAAAAAACTTACTGATTGGTGAACGCCAGCCGGCTTCCTCAACGAAAGCCCAGGCCAGTCCCCTGGCTCCCAGCTGGCGGGCCAGAAGAGTCAGGTCATCGAGGTCTTTACGACTCATGCTGCTTCCACCTTTAACTAAAAGCCCTTTTACTGAACCTCCACTATCAATAGCTGATGTAAATACTTTGAAGTCACTCTTCTGTGCCAGCTCGTCAAGGGCAACCAGCTCCATACCAAAACGCAGATCAGGTTTATCTGATCCAAACCGATTCATAGCTTCACTGTATGGCATGCGCAGAAAGGGTTTCTTAACTTCAACACCATGGATTTCTTCCCATAGGCGGGCGACAAGTCCTTCCATCAGTGCAAAAAGGTTTTCCAGGCCGAAGAATGACGTTTCGATATCTACCTGGGTAAATTCGGGCTGGCGATCAGCCCTTAAATCTTCGTCCCTGAAGCAGCGGGCAATCTGGAAATAGCGCTCTACTCCACTGACCATCAGGAGCTGCTTGAACAGCTGCGGGGACTGAGGCAAAGCGTAAAAGGAGCCCGGATGCGGACGGCTGGGCACCAGGAAGTCTCTTGCTCCTTCCGGAGTACTGCGGGTCAACATCGGGGTTTCTATTTCCAAAAAATCATAATGGTCAAGGTAATCCCGGACCAGTTTAACTGCTTTATGACGCAGCTGCAGGCGGCCAAGCATTTCCGGCCTTCTTAAATCAAGATAACGATAACGCAAACGCAGGTTTTCATCTACATTAAGATCATCTTCAATATAAAATGGAGGGGTCTTTGAGGTGTTGAGAATTTCCATGGCTTTAACCCGCACTTCAATTTTTCCCGTAGGCAGAGCCAAGTTTATATTCTCGTCAGAACGTCTGACTATCTCGCCCTCTACCGCAACTACATATTCGCTGCGCAGGCTTTCAGCCTGTTTGAATAATTCATTTCCAAATTGTTGATCAAAAACCAGCTGCATAACTCCGCTGCGGTCACGCAAATCAATAAATATTAACCCACCATGATCGCGGCGCCGACCAACCCAGCCGGCCATTTTTACAGTTGTGCCAACATCATCAAGGGTCAACCCCTCACAGTAATGGCTTTTATGCACAGCCTCTCCCTGTCCGGGCAAAATCACTGAACCGGCCCCTACTGCTGAGTTATTGTCCGGATCATCATCTTCTAAATCAAAAATATCTCCCAGAAGCAGGTCGAAAAGTTCAGCCCTGGATAGCTCCTGCTGTTCTCCGCTTTCCATATCACGCAGGGTGACCATGCCCCGGGCAATTTCATCTTCCCCCAGAATGGCTACATAATTGTAACCCTGCCTTCCCGCGTACTTCATCTGGGCTTTTAGGCTTCTCCCTACCATCTCAGGTTCAGCGGCAAAACCTTCCCGGCGCAGTTCAGCAGCAAGGACCAGGGCTTCACTTTCCAGGTCATCCCCTGCCGTAACAACATAAACCGGCGTTTCAGACGCAAAAAGCTGTTTACTCCAGTCCATAGCCAGGAGAATTCTCTCCACTCCAAAAGCGACTCCCACACCAGGTGTGTGCGGTCCGCCGCAGTGTTCAACCAGGTAGTCGTAGCGACCGCCTCCACAGAGTGAAGCCTGGGCTCCTGAAGCTCCGGCAGTTACCTCAAAAGCTGTCCTGGTATAATAATCCAGCCCGCGAACCAGGCGGCTGTTCAGGTTGAAAGGAATTTCAAGGCTGCTTAAATACATTTTGAGGTCAGCAAAATGCTTTTCACAATCGGGACAGAGGTGATCGGTCATCCGTGGCGCCTTTTCAATAGCAGCCTGGCAGCTTTCAGTTTTACAGTCAAGGACGCGCATGGGATTATTCTTGTAGCGCTTGATACAATCTCCGCAAAGGCTCTTCTCAGTCTTTTCCAGGTATGGCACCAGCGCTTCACGATACTGCGGGCGGCAAACAGGACACCCGACACTGTTCAATTCGATTGAGAGGTTTTCTATCTGCAGGGATTTGAAAAAGTTATAACAAAAAGAAATAATTTCAGTATCCGCCACTGCCCCTTCAGCCCCGAATATTTCAAGGCCAAACTGGTGAAACTGGCGGTAACGCCCGGCCTGGGGCCGGTCATAGCGAAACATTGGCCCGCTGTAATAAAGCTTTACAGGTTGGGGTTGTTCCTTCATATTATGTTCAAGGTAAGCACGGGCAACTGCTGCAGTCAGCTCCGGTCGCAGGGTTAAATCGCGCCCGCTGCGATCCTTAAAAGTATACATTTCCTTCGATACTATATCGCTGTCTTCCCCAACACTGCGAATGAACAGTTCAGTTTGTTCAAAAATGGGTGTGCGAATTTCCCCAAACCCATAAAGGTTACAGTAATCAGTAAATCTTTCTTCCAGGTGCTGCCATTTTTTTGCTTCATCCGGTAGGATATCTCGGGTTCCGCGGGGTGCCTTATATTTCATCTTCGATCTCCTCTCTTAACATGGTTCCTTATATGTATATCAGAACAATTTCTTGCTGTCCAGCAGCATTGTCACCGGACCGTCATTATCTACTAAAATCCGCATCTCTGCCTGAAACCGGCCGGTTTCTACAGAAATGTTTTGCTCTCTTAATTTTTCACAGAATAAATCATACAGCTCTTCGGCCTGCTCCGGAGGGGCTGCAGCAGAAAAGCCGGGGCGGCGCCCCTTGCGGCAATCACCATGCAGGGTAAATTGCGAGATGCTTAAAATTCGGCCTTCTGTATCCCGGACCGAAAGATTCATCAAACCCTCTTTATCTTCAAAAATACGCAGGCCGGCAATTTTACCGGCCAGGTATTCGCTATCAGCGGGTGTGTCCTCCCTTCCGACTCCAAGGAAAACCACCAGACCGCTTTCTATTTTACCAACTGTTTCACCTTCGACTTCCACGCTGGCCCTGCTAACACGCTGCACCACTGCTCGCAATTGAAACATCCTCCGTTTACATTCTATCTTTCAACTAAAGTATTTATTACTTCTGCCCTTTGGAGCCATAAACATAGCGGCGCACTGAGAAAACATCTTTGATCTTGCTGATCTTACTCATAATCTGATCAAGGTGAACCTGGGCCCTGACCACTAATGTCATCTGGATGGTGGCTTCTTTATTCTTATCAGCCCGGGCTGATACTGCATTAACTTCAACTTTGCTCTCATTAACAGAACTCATGATATCTGCCAGTAAATTCTTTCGGTCGATAGCTTTTATCTCAATATCGACAGGATAGAATGCGGCATCGATACCTTCCCAGGTTGCATCCATCAAGCGGTTCTCATCACCCTGGTATTGCTTTAAGTTGGGGCAGTCTCTGCGATGGATGGATACCCCGCGGCCGCGTGTTACCAGGCCTACTATATCGTCACCGGGCACGGGGTTACAGCATTTTGCCACCCGCATCAGCAGGTTGTCCACTCCTTCGATTGATACACCGAGCGAGCCCTGCCGCTTTTTCTTAACCGGCTTAAATTCAGGCACAACTTCTTCGGGTTCCTGGTCTTTATTCCTTCGCTGATATTCTTCACGCATGCGGCTGATAACCTGGTGAACAGATACTCCACCGTATCCAACCGCCGCATATAAATCTTCGACAGAAACCAGGTTAAATGAGCGAGCCACTTCATCAAGCAAATCATTTTTCATATGCAGGCGCTGCTCGGTATTGATGCGCCGGATTTCCCTTTCAATCATTTCGCGTCCTTTTTCAACATTTTCCTCGCGTCGCTCTTTCTTAAACCAGTTACGGATCTTGTTTTTGGCATGCGATGTTTTGACTAGTTTAAGCCAGTCGCGGCTTGGGGAACCCTGCTTGGAGGTAACAACTTCAACCATGTCGCCGGTTT
>PXFD01000010.1 GCA_003564505.1 Syntrophomonadaceae bacterium | reverse complement strand
TAACCCGGTTAATAATAGCACTAATAATAAGCTTGCGGGACATAAGAATATTTAAAATTTAGCAATGTAATAAAAATATACCTCATTGTAATATTGCTGTAATATTTCAACCTTATAATAATAAGCGAGTTGACCCCCTCTTTTTATATATATTGACCTGGCGCAGTTTTCTAACTGCGTCATTTTTTTCTAATCTAAGTTTACTGCAAAAGTGAAATAAATCCTTTAATCCTGCAAAGCCCCTAATAGTAAGGCTTTGAGCATTTTTTTCCCGCTAACAGGATCTATTCACCTGTAATTGTAAACCATTTTTAACCTAACGCTGGTTGACAATAGCCTTTTTTAAGGTTACGATCTCTATGACTTAATTATGAGAAGTAATTTATTATTGGGAAATGTGAGGTCACAGCTTGTCTGATAGTAAAGAAATAATTTTAAATGAGCTGCGCAAAAACCAGGGGTGCTACTTATCGGGCAACCGCTTAAGTGAAGGCCTGAATATCAGCAGGGCTGCCGTGTGGAAACATATTCGCGAATTAAGGCAGAAAGGTTATTCAATTGATGCAGTTCCCAGGCAGGGTTACCGTCTGATCCGCGAACCGGTTTACCTTGACGCTAAAGAACTGGAGGGCAGCGGCATTTACTATTACCAGTCTGTGGACTCCACCAATACAGCTGCCCGCAAATTAGCGGAAGAAGGGGTGCCAAACTATAGTATAGTGGTTTCTGAACAGCAAGTTCAGGGCCGCGGCAGGCGCGGGCGTGAATGGTTCTCACCCAAATCGAGCGGCCTGTGGTTTTCCATTATCCTTCGACCCTATGAACTCAGCCCATCGCAGGCTGCTCCTGTAACCCTGGTGACCTCAGCTATCCTGGCTAATCTTTTCAACAATTACTATGAAATGCCTATGAAGATTAAGTGGCCCAACGATCTATTGCTAAGAGGAAAAAAGATTGCCGGAATTTTAACTGAACTAAAAGGTGAACTAGATCAGGTTGAATATTTAATTGTCGGTGTAGGATTAAACGTTAACCAGCAGTTGGAAGATTTTCCGAAAAACCTGAGAAAAATTGCTACTTCTCTCTACCTGGAAAATAATCAATACTATAACCGGACAGACTTATTATTAAAAATTCGCGACAGCATGGTCAGGGGGTTTAATTTATTCTTCACAGAAGGCTTCACACCTTTTTACCTGCCCTGGAAAGAACATAATGATACCCTGGGTCGCATAGTAACTCTGAGCTGGCAGGGTGGAATCCTGCAGGGTAAGGCCCTGCATATAACCCTGGATGGCTCGCTGCAAATCCAGGATAACAGGGGCGAAATCCACACAATTAACTATGGCGAACTTATATAAGAAAAGATCAAAGTCTCAAAGCCTGACTGCCAGGTTAACTATCAGCGCAATTTTTACCGCACTTATCGCTATTTTAGCTCAGTTCGCAGTCCCACTGCCATTTAGCCCCGTTCCGGTAACAGGCCAGACTATTGGCATTATCCTGGCAGCACTTTTACTGGATAAAAGAACTGCAGTTATCTCTGTTTTAGCTTATCTGCTGCTTGGGGCAGCCGGTGCACCAGTTTTTTCAATGGCCCGCGGCGGGCTTTACATGATTACCGGACCAACAGGTGGATACCTGTGGGGGTTTTTGCCTGCTGCTTACCTGGCCTCTAAGATATCAAAAAACAGCCTGGGATATTCAATCCATAAGGCAGCGCTTGGCGCTATAGCAGCCATGGCTGTTATTTATTTTTGTGGAAGTTTACAATTAGCGCTAATCATGGGCTACACACCACTGCAGGTCATTTTGGTCGGGGTTATTCCATTTTTAGCAGCAGATCTAATAAAAACAGGCTTCGCAGTATTCCTGGGCCTGCAGATTTGCAAAAGCCTGGAAAGAAACAAGTTAGACCACTTAATCCGAGGTTCATAACACTAAAGAAAAAGGTTGAAAATTAAACCACTTCTCAGCCTGTTTAAGAAGGTTGGGTAGCTACAAAACAAGAAACATATTATAGATGTAAGGCAGGTTTTTACTATTTTTCAAGGGGAAATGTTATCGAACCCTGGGGAATTACGTAAGCAAACTGCTCCCGGTTATCCCTAAATATTTCTCGGACTGCATCCTGAAGAGATCGGGCAGGAACAAACCCGAGCATTTTTGCTGTTTCAGGCTGCAGTGCCGATACCAGGTAAACATCACCCTGCTGCAATAGTTTGGCAACTGTATAAGCTTTATGCCCACCGAGCATAAAATTGCTGCGCAGGGCCGCTTCCACTTCTTCGACAGTCCGGTAGCGCGCTGCCCATTTTTCGTAAGCGGCAGAACCGATTCCTTCAGGACATTCTGCCAGCAAAACCATTTTACCTCCCGGTTTCATCGCCCTTATACAGTTATCCAGGGTTTTATGAGCCTGGTAAACATTAATATCCTTAGGATAGCCCCCGCAGGAAGCAATGACTACATCGGCCAACCGGTCCAATTCAACCCCATTTGCTTTTTGCACCAGGTTGCAAGCCTTCAAATGAGCCTTTATCATATCCCCGGCAAAGATGCCCAATATTTGTTTGTTTTCATCCAACACAGTATTTAAAAGAAAATCGCAACCAACCATTAAAGCTGCTTCAAGTAAGTCCTCATGAACCGGATTGCCTTCAAGCTTTCCGCTTTCCGCCCCATCTTCCAAAAGCATGCTGTGATTTTTGCGAATGGTTTCAAAACCAGCCACACCGGGTATCAGGGCCTTGCGCCCACCACCAAAACCGGCAAAAAAGTGATGGACTACACTGCCTGTTAAAATGCGCCTATCTGCCTCTAAAACTTTTTTATTAACATATACCGGGGTCTTGAACGAGGTTTCTCCCAGGTAAGCCAGTTCATTTTCATCTTTACTGTCATGATTGAACATGGCAATACTGTTAGCGACATCATGACCAACCAGGCTTTCCATTTCCTCTTGATCCAGTGGCCGGTGAGTGCCGTTTGTAAATACTATAAAGATATCTTCTTTTTTAATGCCGGCAGCTTTCAACTCATCAATCAGAAATGGAAGGAAAAACTCACTGCGGGCGACCCTGGTTGAATCATTAACCAATAAGCAAATGCTTTCGCCCGGCTGAACCAGCTCCCGCAAAGGGGGAGAAGCAATTGGATCACGCAGGGCTTCAAGCATTGCATTTTCAGGGTCAGTAATAGGTTGACCAGGATTAGGCTGGAGCAGCATCGAGGGCAAGCCTGCAGGCAGTTCCAGGTTAATTTCCTGATGTCCGTATGCCAGCTTCATAAGCATTACTCCTGTTTAAATATAAACACCGGCCTCTTATTGATTACATGTCATCCATATATTTATAATCTTCAAAGCAAAGCCCGGTTATCTGCTCGAATCAAGGCAGTTTCGTGATCCAGACAGCACTACCAGGGCTTTAATAAGTTAGCAATAAAGATGGTTGGACTTGATAGCACTATATTTTTCCATCACAGCCAAGAACATTAACAATCTTATGCTTTACAACTTCTTTAATTGCCGTTCTGGCCGGACCCAGGTACTTGCGAGGGTCAAACTCTTCAGGGTTCTCTGCGTGATGCTTTCTGATTGTCGCGGTCATGGCCAGCCTTAGATCTGAATCGATATTAACCTTACATACTGCCATTTCTGCTGCTTTTCTAAGCATTTCTTCAGGAACACCTTTTGCTCCGGGCATACTACCGCCATAGCGATTTATCATTTCCACATATTCAGTAATGACAGATGAGGCACCGTGCAGCACGATCGGAAACTGAGGCAACCTTTCCTGCACATCTTCCAGGATATCGAATCTCAGGCGAGGTTCACCCTTGAACTTGTAAGCCCCATGGCTGGTTCCGATGGCAATGGCCAGGGAATCAACTCCGGTTTTTGTGACAAATTCTTCGACCTCTGCAGGTTTTGTAAAAGCTGCATCCTCCTCTGATACATTTATTGCGTCTTCAATTCCGGCAAGGCGGCCCAGTTCACCTTCAACAACGACGTCTCTTTCATGGGCATAATCTACAACCTTTTTTGTCAGGGCAATGTTTTCTTCAAAAGGCAGGTGAGAACCATCAATCATCACAGAGGTAAAACCGCCGTCAATGCAGGATTTGCAAAGCTCGAAAGAATCGCCATGATCGAGATGGACGCATATGGGTAAACCCGTTTCTATTTCAGCAGCTTCAATTAGTTTCATCAGGTAGGTGTGGTTGGCATACTTTCTCGCTCCGGCTGAAACCTGCAAGATTAAGGGACTGCTAACTTCCTTTGCTGCTTCACTGATCCCCTGGATAATTTCCATGTTGTTAACATTAAAAGCTCCGATCGCGTACCCGCCAGCATAAGCCTTTTTAAACATTTCCTTCGAAGTAACAATTGGCATAGTTCTCATCCCCTTTAGTTATAATGATAACTCTATAATAATCCTGTTTAAGAATTAATTCAAATCTTTATAACAGCTGCTGTTCCTACCTCTATAGAAGCACAGTGCCCAATGTTTATTAACCATCCAGCTGTTTTCTTAATCAAGCAGAAAAAAAAGTATTTAGTTAGATACTTCCTCTTCAGCCAGTAAGGCGGCGCCCAGGGCCCCGGCGATTTGCGGCTCTTCGGGGACAATAATCTTTGTTTTTAACTTTTCATTTAAAGCTTTAACAACTGCCCTATTCCTGGCTACCCCACCGGTAATCATAACAGCCTCCTGTAGGCCGACACGGTTGACCATTCCCGCTGTCCGGTCGGCTATGGCCTGGTGCAAACCGCGAGCAATATCTTCACGGGGCAAACCCCTTGCTATCAATGAGACAACCTCCGATTCGGCAAATACAGTACACATACTGCTTATAGAAACTGTGCTTTCTGCCTGATCACTTAAATCAGCCAACCCACTCAATTCCACTTCAAGCGCCTGGGCCATAACTTCGAGGAAACGGCCGGTGCCGGCGGCACACTTATCATTCATAGTAAAATCAAGCACTTTGCCACTCTCGTTAAGACAGATAACTTTACTATCCTGTCCACCTATATCGATTACAGTTCGCACATCAGGGTTAAGGTTATAAGCCCCGCGTCCATGGCAGGTTATCTCAGTAATCCTCTTGTCGGCAAAGTCGATGCTAACCCGACCGTAACCTGTCGCAACAATATAATCGAGGTCAGGGCGTTTTAAGGAAGCCTCCTCAAGAGCAGTATCTATGGCTTTTTCCGCAGCTGTTTTACTATTATAGCCTGTAGGCATGATAACATAATGGACTATTTTACCCTGGTCTATAATCACCACTTCAGCTGTTAAAGATCCGACATCAATACCAGCTACTGGCATCAATTACTCCTCCCTTTTAAACTATATCCTTAATAGCCTTCCACACCTCTTCCCTGCCGGCACCTGTTTTTGCAGAAAAGGGCAGCAGTAAATCATCTTCAAAAAAACCCAGCCCTTTTCGGATCAAAGTAAGCTGCCTGGCCAGAGCTCCACGGGAAATTTTGTCGGCTTTTGTAGCAATTGTAATCGTATTTATTGTATGAGCACGCAGCCATTCTGACATTGCTCTGTCATCTTCGGTAGGTTCATGTCTACTGTCAATTAAATGAAGGCAGCCGCGCATATTTAACCGGCTGCCAAGATATTCTTCGATGATCGGCTCCCAGCGCTGCCTTTCTTTCTTGGAAACTTTCGCATATCCGTAGCCGGGCAAATCAACAAAACAAAGTTTTTCATTTAAAAGGTAAAAATAGAGCCCCCGGGTTTTACCTGGCGTGGAACTGGTGCGGGCCAGGTTTTTACGACCGATCAGGGTGTTCAGCAACGACGACTTGCCAACATTGGAACGGCCGATAAATGAAACTTCCGGCAAATCCCAACGGGGAAAGTCATCAATGTTGTAAGCAGCTGCTTTTAATTCAGCCTGTTTAACCTTCATTTTTTTCATCCCTTTAATACGGGCAAATTTCTTAATGACGGATCTGGTTTTCCTGGGTTCCTTCCGGCAGGTTCAGATCATTTTCTTTTGCTTTTCTTGAATCAGATTCTGCTTTCAGGCTGCTTTCCGGCTTAACCAGGGCATATTCCAGTACTTCATCCATATGCTCTACCATCTTAACCTCAACTTTTCGCTTCACATTTTTCGGAATATCGCTCAAGTCACGACGATTTTCAGCCGGCATCAGCATATATTTTATTCCAGCGCGGTGAGCGGCAAGTATTTTTTCTTTCACTCCACCCACTGGTAGAACCCGTCCACGCAGGGTTATCTCCCCAGTCATGGTAACATCATTTCTAACCGGCATTTTAGCCAGGGCGGAAACAAGTGCCGTGGCCATGGTAATTCCTGCAGAAGGACCATCCTTGGGAATCGCTCCTTCGGGAACGTGGATATGAATATCTACTTTTTCATAAAAATCCTTTTCGAGGCCCAGTGACTCAGCCCTTGAACGGATATAACTCATTGCAGCCTTTGCTGACTCCTGCATAACATCACCCATTTGACCGGTTAAAGTCATTTTACCTGTTCCCTTGAGCTGGGTAACCTCAATTGAAAGCAGATCGCCTCCGCCCTCAGTCCAGGCCAAACCGGTTGCTACACCTATCTCATTCTGTTTTTCAGCAACACCGTAGCGATAGCGCG
>PXFD01000140.1 GCA_003564505.1 Syntrophomonadaceae bacterium | reverse complement strand
CTTGATCAGCAGTTAAAGAAAATGGGTATTAAAGAAGGCGATACGGTGCGTATCGGCAAAGAAGAGTTTTACTACTACGAGTAGATCAGAAAGGGAGATAAAAAGTGTTTTTTTTAGAATCCCACAGCAATAAGTCCGGTGGCCTGAATATTGGTTTAATGGGCGGAACCTTTGATCCCATACACATGGGCCACCTGGTTACTGCCGAAGAGGCCAGGCAGCAGTTTGATCTTGACTATGTTATTTTTGTGCCAACGGGAGTTCCTCCGCACAAAGATGAAGCTGCTGTTTCTCTGCCTGAGCATCGTTACCTGATGACGTCCCTGGCGGTTATGTCTAATCCGTCTTTTTTTGTATCCAGGATGGAGATAGACCAGAAGCAACCTACCTACACTATTGATACGGTGAGGCATTTTGCCTGCGGCCATGACCCGGGTCCGGAGATATTTTTCATTACCGGGGCTGATGCCATCCTGGAGATATTTACCTGGAAGGATTACGAGGACTTGCTGCGATTATGCACTTTTATTGCTGTCTCGCGTCCCGGCTATTCACTGGATCGATTTTATGAATCATTAGATCGCAGCTGTCCCGATATGAGGCATAAAGTGCACCTGTTGGAGATTCCTGCCCTGGCTGTTTCATCAACATTTATCAGGGAAAGAGTGGCTTTAAGCAAAACCATAAAATACTTAACTCCCGAACCGGTCGAGCAGTATATTAGAAAACATGGTTTGTATAAAAGCGGTCGCTAAGCTGGCTTTAATAACCTGCACTGGGTTATAATATAAATGGAGGTGAAAGTTTAAATGCAGAAGACTTTGTACGTGGGGAACATTCCCTGGAGCACCAAGGAAGAAGAATTACAGCAATTCTTTTCACAGTATGGGGAAGTGCTGGAGTGCCGGATTATCACGGAAAGAGCTACAGGGCGTTCCCGCGGTTACGGGTTTGTTGAAGTAAATGAAGATGTTATGGAAGACATGCTGGAAAAAACCAATGGCGCTGAACTGGAAGGCCGTAAACTTGTTGTGAACGAAGCTAAACCGCGTGAGCAGTAATAAATGAATTATATATCTGTTATGAAGAAAAGACTGGATCGTGAGATTTTCGAACATAGTCTTGGAACAGCAAAAGCAGCTTCTGATCTGGCTGAGCGTTACGGGGTAGATTCCGAAAAAGCCTACCTGGCAGGAATAGTTCATGATTACGCGAAGCCTTTTTCAGGGGATAAACTGCTTGAAATAGCCGAAGAGCTGAAGGTTCCTCTTGACCCTATAACCAGGCAGCAGCACAAGTTGCTTCATGCCCCCGTTGGGGCAGTATTGGTGGAAAAAGATTTGGGAATCAGTGATCCGGATATTCTAAAAGCTGTAGCATTTCATACTACCGGTCATGATAGAATGAGTGCTTTCGAAAAAGTGCTTTACCTGGCAGACTATATCGAGGAAAACAGGCAGTTTGAAGGTGTGGAAGAAATCAGAAAGGCTGCTAAAAGTGATCTTGATCTGGCCCTTCTCACTGCAGTTGACAGGGCAATTCAATCAATTCTTGACAGGCACCTGATGCTGCACCCTAACTCGGTGGCTTTCAGAAATAGCCTGCTAAAAAAGCTGGCAGATTAGAATAAACTTTAAATTTGGAGGTGATGCTGTTTGACACAGAGTCAGGCCAATGATTCCCGTGAATTGGCCTTATTTGCCGCGCAGCTGGCATCGGAAAAAAAAGGGCATGATTTAAACCTGCTTGAAGTCGGACAGGTATCGATTATTGCCGACTATTTTTTACTGGGTACAGGTAACTCGGCTGTCCAGGTCCACTCAATATGTGATCACCTGATAGAAAGCCTCAAAAAAGAAGGGCATATTGCTTTACGTATTGAGGGATACCGGGAAGGCTGGTGGGTTGTTTTAGATTATGGCGGACTTGTCATACATATCTTCCAGCCGGAAGCCAGGGCTTTTTATGATTTGGAAAGGCTCTGGGCGGATGCTCCGAGGTTGACTGTTGAAAGTGATGAAAGCGGATCTTTGGAATGATTAAGATACAGGACACAGGTGGCCGGACATTATGGTTAATGATGAATTTAAAAGGATCTTAAATAAGGTTAGTGTGACTAAAACTAATCCAGCAGGCGAGGAATACAGATCCTTATCCCTGGCTGCATCAAAAGACCTGGCAAAAAAGAACGGGTTAAGCAGGCAGCAGGTAGAAATTGCAGCCCTGGAAAACGGAGTGGTGCCGGAAAGATACCAGCGCAGCACAGGTACCGTTGGTATTGAAGGCCAACTTAAGCTGCTTAAAGCAACTGTTGGGGTTGTTGGTGCCGGCGGCCTGGGTGGCTTTGTACTGGAGCTTTTAGCACGTATGGGCGTGGGCCGTTTGCTGGTGGTAGATGACGATGTTTTTAGCGACAGTAACCTGAACAGACAGTTATTGGCCCATGAAAAAAACTTGGATTTGCCCAAGGCCGGAGCAGCCGAAAAGAGGATTTCTGAAATTAACGGGGCAGTGGCCGTGAAAGCTTACTGTCGTCGTGGTGATAGCTCTAACCTGCCCCAGCTATTTGAAGGTTGTGACCTGGTTATTGATTGTCTCGATAACCTCTCATCACGTTATGAACTGGAAGAAGCCTGCAGAAAGCTTAATGTGATTATGATCCATGGCGCCATTGCCGGCTTCATGGGTCAGATGGCTGTTATAAGGCCCGGGAAACCCCTGCTCGAGTCTATCTACGGATCCAGGTCAGAGAAAGCTGCAGACCAGGGAGCTGAAGTTACACTGGGCAATCCTGCTACTACCCCGGCCATGCTCGCTTCCTGGCAGGCTAATGAAGCATTAAAAATACTGGCCGGTTTAGAAGATATCCTGCCCGATAATATTATGCTGATGATCGATTTGCAATCGGGCCACCTTCACAGTGTGGAAATAAGTTAAAAGTAGATAAACCCGCTCTTATGCATGAACCGGAAACCCTGCTTGAAGGAATGAGTAGAATCAACGGCATTTATTCCTATTGACAAGCCTGCCGGCCCTGCATATAATGTTAAATGTACTCGAGGTGCCTATAGAAGTTTCAATGAAGGGAAGTATTAAGCAGGATATTGCTATTTACAGAGAGCCGGTGTTAGGTGAAAACCGGCAGGCACAACTGCTGAACTCGTCCCGGAGATGCTGCGGTGAATTAATTTAGCCGCTGCCGTCTGGCCGGCGATAACGGTCACAAGCGGGTAGCATAACGAGGGGCTGTGGCGCAGTGGGAGCGCGCTTCCTTGGCATGGAAGAGGCCGCGGGTTCAACTCCCGCCAGCTCCACCACATGTTTCACCAAGAAGGGTGGTACCGCGGGTATAATCCGTCCCTTGACCGGGCGGATTTTTTATTTCAACCTGGAGGTAAGATAGCCTTGAAAAATTACGATCCTGCACAAATTGAAGAATACTGGCAAAAACAGTGGGAAAAAAAAGATTTTTACCGGGCAGAAAAAGACGAGTCCAAGACCAAGTATTATGTCCTCGAAATGTTTCCTTATCCATCCGGAAAATTGCATATGGGCCATATGAGAGTTTACTCAATCGGTGATGTATTGGCCCGTTTTCTGAGGATGCGCAACTACAATGTGATTCACCCCATGGGCTGGGATGCTTTTGGCCTCCCGGCAGAGAATGCCGCTATTGAGAATAATGTTAATCCTGCAGAATGGACAGCCCGTAATATCGAACATATGAAGATGCAGCAAAACCGCCTGGGTGTTAGTTATGACTGGCGCCGGGAAGTTAACACCTCTGCGCCTGACTATTATCGCTGGTCGCAGTGGCTATTCTTATTGATGTACCGGCGCGGTTTGGCCTATAAAAAGAAAGCGAATGTAAACTGGTGTAATCAGTGTGTTACAGTTCTGGCTAATGAGCAGGTTGAAAAAGGTCTTTGCTGGCGATGCTCTTCGGTTGTTGAGCCTCGTGAACTGGAGCAGTGGTTTCTGAAGATAACAGACTATGCAGAAAGACTGCTCTATGATCTTGATATTCTTGAAGATTGGCCCAATAGGGTTAAGATTATGCAGCAGCACTGGATCGGGCGCAGTGAAGGAGCCGAAATTGCTTTCGGCATAAAAGATTTTTCGGATGAAGAAATCCGCACCTTTACCACCCGGCCAGATACCCTGTTTGGGGTAACCTACATGGTTCTTGCTCCTGAACATCCCCTGGTCGGTAAGCTCGTGGAAGGAACTGATTATAAAGATGAGGTGCTTAATTTTGTTGACAGGGTCAGGAAAGAAAGTGAAATGGATAGGACCTCAGAAGATGCGCCTAAAATAGGGCTCTTTACAGGGCGTTATGCAGTAAATCCGGTTAATGGCGAAGAGGTGCCGATCCTGGTTGGCAATTATGTTCTGATGGCATATGGCACAGGAGCGGTGATGGGAGTTCCGGCCCATGACCAGAGGGATTTTGAGTTTGCCCGGAAATATGAGCTGCCTGTCAGGGTGGTAATTCAGCCGGAAGGCGAAGACCTTGAAGGTGATACCATGACAGAGGCTTACGTGGGTGAAGGGATCATGGTTAATTCAGGACAGTTTAACAGAACCGGCAGCCTTGAGGGAATTAAGAAGGTTACAGAATACCTGGAACAGCAAAACCAGGGCAACTTCAGGGTCACCTACCGGCTGCGTGACTGGCTCATATCCCGTCAGCGTTACTGGGGTGCGCCAATTCCCATGATCTACTGTGATAGCTGCGGCACGGTACCGGTGCCTGAAAAGGACCTTCCCGTTGAACTGCCGATGGAAGTTGAGCTGTCCGGCGATCGCGTTCCGGGACTGGCTCATTATGAAAGCTTTATCAAAACAACCTGTCCTGAATGTGGCGAGAATGCCCGCCGCGAAACAGATACCATGGATACTTTTATTTGTTCGTCCTGGTATTTTCTTCGCTATGCCAGCCCCGACTGCACAGATGCTCCCTTTAACAGTGAGGAGGCAAATTACTGGATGCCCGTAGACCAGTATATCGGTGGAATTGAGCATGCTGTTTTGCACCTGCTCTATGCCCGCTTTTTCACCAAGGTGCTGCATGATGCCGGCATGATTAACGCTGAAGAGCCTTTCAGCCGGCTTCTGGCCCAGGGCATGGTCTACAAGGACGGGGCAAAAATGTCGAAATCCAAGGGGAACGTAGTCAGTCCCGATGAAATTGTTGAGCAGTATGGAGCGGATACTGGCAGGCTTTTTATTCTTTTTGCCTCGCCGCCCGAAAAGGATCTTGACTGGAGTGACCAGGGAGTTGAAGGCTGTCACCGTTTTCTGCGCAGAATCTGGCGCCTGGCTGCTGATTGTGTTGAACAATTTTCGTCCGGTGAAGGCAGTACTGAAAGCGGAGAAAAAGAAGCTGTTCTTGAACGTAGTGTTCATGCTGCAATTAAAAAAGTTACTTATGATGTCCAGGAGCGCTTTAACTTCAACACGGCAATCAGCGCGATCATGGAACTGGTTAATGCAATATATGCTTACCGCCAGGCAGCTGACCAGGCAGATCATAATCATGAAGTATTAAGAGAAGCCCTGGAAAAAACTATCCTCTTGCTGGCTCCCTTTGCACCGCACCTGGCAGAAGATGTCTGGCACCAGCTGGGATACAAAGAAAGTGTACATAAACAGTCCTGGCCGGAATATGATCCCGGTAAGCTGATTGAAAATGAAGTGGAAGTGGCTATCCAGATAAACGGAAAAGTCCGCGGCAGGATTACAGTGCCCATGGATTGCGATCAAGACCAGCTGGCCGACCAGGCCCGTAGTGATGAGAGAATTGGCGAATTGTTAGCCGGCAAAGAAGTGATCAAGGTTATCACAGTTCCGGGCAAGCTGGTTAATATTGTGGCGCGCTGACAGTAGGACCATTGCCCAGGTTGCGGGAGGGGGAACCTTTAACTCACTCGCAGTTTGTTTTCTACCCTGAGAAAGCTGCGCAGTTTTTCTCCAAAATAGCAGTTCAGATAATTCCTGATGTTCAACTGCTTACCATAAGCATAATTTAGCTATCTGAACATATATCTGTTAAACTGATTTCATAACTGTGATGTAACGTCAAACTGTCCTTTAAAACGACATGCCTTGACAGGTTTATATTCAAATTGTATAATGTAAATATGTAATTTAAACAAATTGTGCAAAATATCCTAATGAATTTATTTGAAATATTTAGTTGTTTTCGGTTTGCAAATTAAGTGAGCCAGCCGGCATAAATTGGCGGCTTTAATTATATTAATCAAGGAGGTAACAGTATGACTGAAAAGAAAAAAGCTGAAAATGTTGGTACCGAAGAAGCTGTTTTGAAGCCTGATCCATCGAAGGACAAGGAAGGAGATAGCATAAGAATATCTTCGGAAGTTATTGCGGTTATTACCAGCATAATTTCAAGTGATATTCCCGGTGTTGCCGGAATGAGCGGTGGAGTAGTTGGTGGTATAGCGGAAAGACTTGGCCGCAAGGATATGACCAGGGGAATCAAGGTCCAGGTTGATGAAGATAAAGTATCTATCGATTTAAATATTATTGTTGATTATGGTGTGTCAATTGTTGATACTACCGATAAACTTAAAAAAGAAATCCGCAATAATATTGAAAAAACAACCGGTCTGACAGTTCAGGCTTTGAATATCAATGTTTTAGG
>PXFD01000093.1 GCA_003564505.1 Syntrophomonadaceae bacterium | reverse complement strand
TGTACATAAAAATGGCTCCCCAGGCAGGACTCGAACCTGCAACCTACCGGTTAACAGCCGGTCGCTCTGCCATTGAGCTACTGAGGAACCTTATCGGCATTAGTATTATACTTAAAGGAATAGAACCCGTCAAGGGTTTGACGATAAAAAACTATCTTTAAATCGGCATTAATATTTACTTTATTCGAGGTAATCGCGAAGCCTTTTACTTCGCATGGGGTGCCGGAGCTT
Source organism: Syntrophomonadaceae bacterium (assembly GCA_003564505.1). The sequence goes on along the minus strand of PXFD01000093.1, from coordinate 6,443 downwards.
GCGTAAGGCCTTTGCTTCAATTTGACGAATTCGCTCCCGGGTAACACCAAAATACTGCCCGACTTCTTCAAGCGTTCTGGATCGGCCATCATCAAGGCCAAAGCGCAGCCTTAATACTTTTTCTTCCCGGGCAGATAATGTATCGAGTACGTCTTCCAGTTGTTCTTTTAACAGTTCAAAAGCAGCTGCATCGGCAGGGGCCTGCGCGTCATGATCTTCGATAAAGTCACCGAGATGGCTGTCATCTTCTTCACCAATCGGGGTTTCAAGTGATACGGGCTCCTGGGCAATTTTCAGGATCTCCCTGACCCTTTCTTCACTGATATTCATTTCCTGGGCAATTTCTTCGGGCAGGGGTTCACGGCCCAGCTCTTGAACAAGCTGTCGTGAGATGCGAATCAGCTTATTTATTGTTTCAACCATATGAACTGGTATACGAATAGTCCTTGCCTGATCAGCTATTGCCCTGGTAATAGCTTGACTAATCCACCAGGTAGCATAAGTACTGAATTTATAGCCTTTACGATAATCAAACTTTTCTACCGCTTTAATTAAACCAAGGTTTCCTTCCTGGATCAAGTCCAGAAAAAGCATACCCCTTCCTACATATTTTTTAGCTATGCTTACTACTAATCGAAGGTTTGCCTCTGCTAATCGTCTGCGGGCATCTTCACTGTTTTGTTCAATAGCCTTAGCCAGCTCAACTTCTTCTTCTGAAGTAAGGAGAGGAATTTTGCCAATTTCCTTTAGGTACATCCGCACAGGATCATTTACTGTAACCCCTTCAGGAACAGAAAGCAAATCGCTGCCTCCGGTTTTTGCATCTTCATCAGAACCACCAGCCTGGGCTGCTTCCTTAACTGTTGCGGTTGTATCATCGGTTATCTCAATACCATGCTGAGCTAATTTGTCATAGAAGTTATCCAGTGCTTCCACTGAAAGCTCATACGGCTGCAGTGTTTCAATAATTTCTTTATAGCTAATTGACCCCTTATTTTTTCCACGTTCAACTAATTCAAGCTGAGCATCTTCCAGGGAAATCGTTTTCTCTAAATCTTTAGCCATTGAAATCCCCTCCTTTCCCTAAAAGATCAGGGTTACTGCCTTTATGCTTTATCAATTCATTTTCTTTCTTTAGCAATTCATTCGCCTCATTATGCATTCCACGGGCTTCATAGTTTTTCCGCTTTTCTTCCAACTCTTTTAACTTTCTATTTATCCAAAGCATGTGCAATTTCTTAATGCTATCACTTAACATACGCTTCGCTGTTTGATCTGTAATATCCTGCATCTCAGGATTAGTTGCTGCTTCGGAAATAATTCTTACAATCTGTTGATCTTCAAACTTATTAAGCAGTTTTTCTGCACTGAAGACCAATTCTCCTGCGCTCAGGTTCCAAATCTCCTCAATAACTTTTTTTGCTTCTGAACTGTCTATATAATTCAGCTTTAAAAGATTTCGCCCTTCTTCGGCTATTTCCTTGCTCTGAAGCATCAAAGATAATATATTTTTTTCTTCCGGCCTTAGTCTTATCTTTTGTGGCTTAGTTTCTTCGCTTAAATCCTCTTTTTTCCGCTTCCGATTATCATAGCTTCGCCTTTTTTTCAACTCCCGACGCAAGGCATCTTCCTCAATATCCAAAATTTCAGCAGCTTTCTTAAGATAATAATCCTGCTCAATTTGATTGACAGCCGTCAGCAGGAAAGGCATCAATTCTTCAATGAAGTCTATTCTTCCCCTATCTGAAGCTAAATCATGGCGTTTCTCAAGCTGTTGGAGCCGGTACTTTATCAAAGGCACGGCCTCATTGACAAGATCATAAAACTTTTCCGGCCCATTTTCCCTTATATATGTGTCAGGATCACTACCTACGGGCATCTCAGCAACCTGGACAAGGCAACCAGTTGACTGAAGAATTGCCAAACCACGCCATGTAGCAGCCTGGCCCGCAGTATCAGAATCATAGGCAGTAACTACAGTATCTGCTTGATTGCGCAGGAGAGTACCCTGCTCTGCAGTTAACGCAGTTCCCAGGGATGCAACACAATTCTTTATCCCCGCCTGGTATGCGGTAATCACATCTGTATATCCTTCTGTCACTATTGCTTTTTTCTGCCTCCGGATTTCTTCCCTTGCCAGATTCAATCCGTAAAGCATGTTACCCTTATCAAAGACCGGTGTTTCCGGAGAATTTAAATATTTTGGCCCGCTTTTATCTCCTTCTGACATTGTCCTGCCACCAAAACCGGCTATTTTGCCACTGATGTTAAAAATAGGGAATATTACCCGATCCCTGAAACGATCGTAATAGCCTTTTTCCCTACCCGGTGACACCAGACCGCTTTTAACCATCAAATCTTGCGACGCTCCTTTTTTCAAAGCAAAATCATAAAAGCCTGTCCATCCGGCCGGAGCATAACCCAGATTAAACAATTCTATTGTTTCCTGTTTAATTCCTCTTTTCAACAAATAATTATAAGCCTTTTTACCACTCTCGCTGTTATGCATAAGATAAGTGTAATATCGAGCAGCCAGTTCATTCAGACGGTAAATTTTATCTTTAATGTTTTCTACACCAGTCTGAGCTTTTTTTTCAGGAATTGTAACACCAGCTTTGCTGGCAAGGTAGTGGGCAGCTTCCGGAAAAGTAAGATTTTCCATTTGCATAATCAAGCTAAAAACATTTCCTGAGGCTCCACAACCAAAGCAATGATAAAGCTGTTTGTCAGGAGAAACAGAAAAAGAAGGTGTTTTTTCATTATGAAAAGGACATAAACCGACCATATTCTTACCTCTTCGCTCCAGTTTGATATATTCATTAATCAAACTGACCAGGTCTGTACTTTGCCTGATTTCATCAACTATTTCTTCCGGTATACCCTGAGACATAAAAACACCTACTATCAGTTAACAGGTTTTTTTAAAGATTAAGGATTAAAAAATATATTCTATCCAACCTATGCCTGTCACAGATTTTTTTATTCGACAGGCCATTAAACTTTCCTTCTTTCTAATATTAAAGCCCCGGCACCTTCTTAGATACCGGGGCGTTTGAAGTCTTCTATGAAGCTACTCTAAGCTTCCTCTTCTTCAGGCTCCGGTTTTGTAAGCGCCTCGGCTACAAGTTCTTCAAACTTATTCAGCTCTTCTCCGGCAATTTCAGTATAAGCAATACATTCACGCTCCATACCAAGCATTTCCATTAAATCAGAAGCATGAGCAGCTTTTCTCTGTGACCAGTAGCTGACGTCTTTGTACTGACATTCGAATCGATCGCTTTCTTTACATCCGACCAAAACTACTTTGTCCGCGCCTGCTTCAACAGCCTTCAGGAGGTGAGCTGTATCAAGTTTAGCAACACAGGGATACCTGACAACTCCAATATCTTTGAATTCCCGGTTAACAAATTCCGGCAGAGCAAAAGCCCCGTAAGAACAGGTTATTGCCAAAACCGTATCTTTTCCATTTTTACCGGCTACCATTTTTTCAACTGCCGGCTCGATAGAAGCAACCGCTTCTTCTACATAGGGAGCACGGAATTTAATGGCATAAACCGGGCAGAAGCTAATGCAAATGCCGCAGGCCTGGCATTGTTCATTACGGACCACAACCCTGGTCTCTTCGTTAACTACAGGCACATCATAAGGACAGACCCGCACACAGGTCAAGCAGTGAACACAGAGATCCTCATCCTGAACTGCCCCGGCAGCACAGGTCAGACAGCGGCGGGCTTCGCATATAGCCATCTCGGCATCGTAACCGATTTCAGCCTGCTTGAAGTGCTTCACCCGTTCTTCCGGGGTTAGCATCGGGATTTCATGACGAGCCATCTGGCCGATTTCACCGGCGACTTTTTCATCAAGCTTTTCAAGCTCCGGTTTTTGTTCGTACTCCACCTTGGCTACATCAAAGTCTTTGCCCAGAAGATAAGCGGAAACTGCCTGGGCGGCCAGCCTGCCATTACCCATAGCCTGAACAGCAGAACCGGGACCGGTAATCATTTCACCGCAGCTAAATACGCCTTCACGGCTGGTGGTCATTTTATTGCTGTTAAAAACAACAATGCCACGTTCATTTAATTCAACCTGATCACGCAGAGGCTCAGGATCTCCACCCTGGCCAATCGCGTATATAACAATATCTGCGTCCAGCATTTTTTTATTATCCCGGTTAAATTCAGGATTGAAACGTCCTTCCGGATCAAAAACGCAGCTGCATTCTACTACTTCAAGACCGGTGATTTTATCACCGTCCCTGGCAATTTTATCAGGGCCCCAGGAAGTATTGAACTCGACTCCCTCTTCCCTGGCTTCTTCAATTTCCCATTCATAGGCGGGCATTTCATCATCACACTCGAGACAGGCCAGCTTAACCTTTCCTGCACCTGCTCTTAAAGCAGACCGGGCAACATCCATGGCCACATTGCCCCCGCCGATAACAACAACAGTGGGACTTCCTTCAAACTTGAATCCTTCTCTTTTTACAGCTTTCAGGAATGGCAGGGCATATAGAACTCCATCGCCTTCTGTACCGGGAATATTCAAACCTTTGCTTACCGGTAAACCCAGGGCCAGAACAACTGACTTGTAACCTTCCTCCTTAAGCTGATCAATTGTAATATCTTTCCCAAACTCTAGGCCATACTTAAACTCCACTCCATGTTCAGCAATTTCATCAATATCCTGGTCAACTGCTTCATCCGGTAAACGGTAGAGTGGTATATAGTGGCGAACTGCCCCACCTGCAGATTCTTCCCGTTCAAAAACATTTACCTCTGCTCCCTGGCGGGCCAGGTCAAAAGCTGCCGTTAAGCCCGATGGGCCAGCTCCGATCACAGCAACCTTGCCTTTCAGTTTTGGTTCGCCTTCAAGGGGTTGTATCTTTGCCTTGCCGTTTTCAACTGCAAAGCGCTTTAAGCCGCGAATAGATGGTGGTTTATCAACATCATTACGGCGGCATTCATCTTCACAGTGATGTGCACAGATGGTACCACAAACAAATGGCAGGGGATTAGTTTCCTTGATTATCGCCAGCGCCCGGTCAAAATCACCGGTTGCTATGGCCAGCAAATAATCACGGACACCCTGGTTTACCGGGCAGGCAGACTGGCAGGGCGGGTGAATACTGTCCAAAGTTAATTCATGTTTATCATGTTGGGTCAATTAGATCACTCCTTGCGACTATTTTAACTTACTTCTTATTCGCCAAAAAATATCTTTCTCCTGTTTATATGGACTGACTATTTTAAGATTTAATCTTTTTACTATTCAATCATTCCACGGCCGCCCTGGCTGCGGCAAGACGGGCAATCGGAATCCGATAAGGTGAACAGCTGACATAATCCAGGCCTGCTGCATGGAAAAAAGCAATTGATGATGGATCTCCGCCATGCTCACCGCAAACCCCGAGCTTAATATCCCGCCTGGTTGAACGTCCTTTTTCAATGGCAATTTTTATTAAGCTGCCGACTCCCTCCTGGTCAACCTCGGCAAAGGGGTTTGCCTTTAAGATTTTTTGCTGCAGGTAAAATGGCAAAAACTTGCCTTCCGAATCATCCCTGCTGTAACCAAGGGTAGTTTGGGTCAGGTCATTGGTGCCAAAGGAGAAAAAGGAAGCTGCTTCAGCAAGCTGATCGGCCACCAGGCAGGCGCGGGGCAGTTCTATCATAGTACCAACCAGATAAGGCAGTTCTTTACATTCTGCTTCACACATATTCTTCGCCTCATTTTCAACCAACTGCTTCATTCTTTCCATTTCTTCACGATGTCCAACCAGGGGGATCATAATTTCCGGCAATATTTTATCTGGTGGAAGGCCTTCTTCAATTAATTGAAAGGAAGCTTCAAAGATGGCTCTGACCTGCATACGGTATATTTCCGGGTAAACCATCCCCAGGCGGCAGCCCCGGTGTCCCAGCATAGGGTTAGACTCTGACAATGACTGCACCTTCTGCAGCAGTTCTTCCTTGAAGCGCAGTTTCTCAGGATCGTCATTTTCCCTTTGCAGGCGGTCCACCTCCAACAAGAGTTCTTCCCTGTTCGGTAAAAACTCATGCAGTGGTGGATCAAGCAGGCGTATAGTAACCGGCTTACCGGCCATCTCTTTTAAAATACCTTTAAAATCGCGTTTCTGCATTGGCAAAAGTTCCTCAAGGGCAGCTTCACGTTCTCCCAGTTTTTCTGAAAGAATCATCTTCTGCACAACAGGAACCCTATCAGCAGCCATGAACATATGCTCCGTCCGGCAAAGGCCGATGCCCTCTGCTCCCATTTCTACAGCCAGCCTGGCATCTTCAGGGTTGTCGGCATTTGCCCTCACCTTCAGGCCACGCACCTGGTCGGCCCAGCCAAGCAGTTCATAGAATTCATCACTGAACTGCGGTTCAATTAAGGCTGCTTCACCCAGTATAACCTGGCCACTTGTTCCATCTATTGAAAGCATT
>PXFD01000149.1 GCA_003564505.1 Syntrophomonadaceae bacterium | reverse complement strand
CCTTTATTTTCCACCAGTTGAAGGTACCTTGCCTGCTCATTAGTAAGCGCCTGCTCCTCTTCTTTTATTGCTTTGTTAAGCTCGTTCAGATTATCTTGTACTAAAGATAAAAACCGCTTCTGAATATCCTGGAGACGATCTAATGATTTGCGGATTGTAATAACATCTTCAATCGGAAGCTTGAAAGTTTCTTTTTTAAGGGATTTTAAAGTTTGCAAGTCTAGATCTTGCATTGGAACCGACCCTGCTTGCATAATTTCGGTAATGCCATTTTCAGCTATGTTCAGCTTGGATGAAACATATTCCACAGAAGGCATTGTATTGCTCTCCTTAGAAAGCTCTTCAGTAGCTTTAATTACATTATCCTGCAGCTGCTGCAACCATGTTGGCACGTCAAATAATCTTCTCTCATTTAACTCTTTGCGTATTTCACTGATTATACAGTTCGTAGCATAAGTGGAAAACTGCACTTCCCGGCTGGGATCATATTTTTGAAGAGCAATCTTAAACCCTTTTTTTGCTGCATTTTTTAGACCAGGATCTGTTTCTCCGGGACTATAGATACCGGCATAATATTCAATCATGATTCTGCCGATTCTTAAAATACCATCTTTGGCTTCTGTGCTGCCGGTTTTAAGATAATCCTGGACTATTTCATCCAGATCTTGTTTTTCTTCAGGATTACGGTCGATATCCACTTTTAAATCCTCCTGGCAAACTACTCTGAAGCACTTAAACCCTTTCCCTTAACAGAATAAGATTGTTAAACCGGCTTTTTGAATATAATAGCATGAAGCTTAATATGATCAGGCCAGCACCCTCAATGCTTCTTCGATCGTGGTTACCCCTTCTCTTACCTTTAAAAATCCGTCACGACGCAGGGTAATCATTCCTTCCTTAACTGCCACCTTGGCCATTTCTCCTGCTGAACTGTTCTTAAGGGTCATTTCTTTTATAGTGTCTGTAACACGCAGTAGTTCGTAAACTCCGACCCTGCCGGTATAACCTGTATTGCTACAGCGCAGGCAACCCACATGCTTGTAGATAGTTATCTCTTTTTCATCACGTTTAAAAGGAAAGTCAGGTATTGACTTTTGCAGCTCTTCCCTGCTGATGGTATAAGGTTCACGGCATTGTTTGCAAAGCACCCTGACCAGGCGCTGGGCCAGGACTGCATTTACCGAGGAAGCAGTCAGATATGGCTCAATACTCATATCTCCAAGCCTTGTAAGTGCCCCGGCTGAATCATTGGTATGCAGAGTTGACAAAACAAGGTGTCCAGTCAGGGCCGATTCAATGGCGATCCGGGCAGTTTCATGATCCCTGATTTCACCGATCATGATAATATCAGGATCATTACGAAGGATTGAGCGAAGACCAGTGGCAAAGGTAAGTCCGGCCCGTGGGTTTACCTGGACCTGGTTGATACCGTTCATACGATATTCAATAGGGTCTTCCACGGTAATAATATTTTTTTCAATGCTGTTCAGTTCTGACAACGCTGCATAAAGTGTTGTGCTTTTTCCGCTGCCTGTCGGCCCGGTAACTAAAACACAGCCGTAAGGCAGGTGAATGCTGTCGCGAAACTTTTTTAACTGGCTTTCCGGGAAGCCAAGTTCTGGCAAAGTAATTAAACGAGCGCTGCGATCAAGCAAACGGAGGGTTAACTTTTCTCCATAAGCTGAAGGAAGAGCAGCAACCCTGAAGTCAATTACCCGGCCATCCATTTTCAAGGTTGTCCGGCCGTCCTGTGGGCTGCGCCGGTTGGCAATATCCATGCCGGCTATAACTTTGATCCTTGAGACCAGCGAAGCGTGCAGTCTAACCGGGGGCTGCATCACTTCATGCAGAACACCGTCGATGCGAAAACGGACACGCAGACTTTTTTCCTGGGGTTCTATGTGCACGTCACTGGCGGCGTTGCGGATCGCCTGGTTAAAAATCAAATTGGCCAGCTGAACGGCAGGCTTATCACCGACAGAACTTTGAATATCTTCCGTTGCATGAGTTTCATCACGCTCTTCATAATCAGCATCGCTGCTTGTTTCAATATCGGCACTGGTCCGGGCATACTGCTCTATAGCTACTTTTAACTCACTGTCAGAAACACAGACCGGCTTTACTTCATACCCGGTGATCAGCCTGATATCATCAATAGTGACAATATCATTGGGATGCATCATCGCTACAACCAGCCTACTGTTATCATAACCAATTGGCAGCGAGTGGTAGCGCCTGGCGGAATCCGGATCAAGCAGGGCAGCAGCAGTAGAATCTATTTCATAATCTTCGAGAGATACAAAATCTACATTGGCCTGGTTGGCAACAGCCCTGGTTACGGCTTCTTCGTTGGTAAAACCAAGTTCAATCAGGGTTTGCCCAAGCAAACCACGCCCACCTTTTTGCACCTTTTTTCGGTGCATTTCCAGGGCTTCTTCCAGTTGTTCACGGGTTATATCGCCATTCGTGATTAATATTTCACCGATACTGTCACGTTTAGAGCTTAAGCCAGCCCGTTGAGTTTCCATATTCTACACCCCACAAGAAATACATGCTGCTGGAACTTTTAAACAGTTTTGACGTAAAAGTATTCTATCACTAATTATTGTGGTTGTAAAAAGCGCTGGCAGAGATAGAGACTCTTAAAAATGAATCTGCATCACCGGCGCGGGCAAGTCTTAGATCGTCCACCCGAACAGCCCGGCTGCCGTTACGCAGCTGCCTGAGGAAGATGCGGATATCTTGAAAACTTCCTTCGACAATTAATGCAAGAGGCATTGCTGTATATTCTTCGGTAGCATTGCGTCCATCAAAACGTATTTCAATTACTCGTAGATCGTTGTCTTCGGACAGGCGCTGAAAATAACGAATTAATTCTTCTTCGCCGGCCCGATCTGGTATTAGCACTTTCGCAACTCTCAGCCTTTGTTCATACTCTGCAGCATTATCGCGGTGGCTCATTAATCGGGTCAGGCGGGTTTGGGCAGCAACTACAGCCATCTCTTCTTCTTCCACTTCTGCACGCAGGTTGCTTAAATTGTTGGCCTGGATATAGATAAGCACTGCACTGAGGATTACAACCAGCACAGCAAGGGCAGGTAGCAGGTAATCTTTGATATTACTTTTCTGTGCTTTCATTTAGCTGTCCTCCTCACCAGAATCCTGATCTTCATTTCCATTTTCATCGCTAGCTATATCATCAATTTCAAAAAAAGGATTGCCCGGTAATAAACCTGCGTCCAGGGTAAATTGAACCGCATCCCGACCTTGATATGTGGTTTCAGTTGAAACGCGAACCCTGAGATCTTGAATCTGGTCCATCTTTTCAACGCCTTCAACCATTTCAGCCACGCCGCTGTGGTTATAAGCCCAGCCGCGCATATTAAAGCTGCCGGTATCATCTGAATAATTAACATTCAGATCTGAAAGCCAGATTCCGGGAGGCAGGGTCATTCCCACATCCTGCATCAATTCAGCCCATGGAGGAACAGTGCCCATGGCTGAATTGACCCTGCTTTCAGCAGCTGTCATTTCATTGAATAATATTTCATACTCCTGCAGGGCAGCTGCCTGATCTTCCAGCATATTTCTTTCACTGCGTAGAGATTCCAGCTCGCTTCGGACCATTATCGTGCTGACCAGCAAAAAAGCATATACAACCAGGGCGGCAATAAACAATAGCCCGACAATCCTGAACAGGATACCCTGCTTACGCTCTTTTTTACGCTTTTCTTTTATTTCAGGCGGCAGTAAGCTGACGTATTTCACTATGATCCCTCCAGGCCGCGGCGGGCCAGGCCGGCGCTAATTGCGTATTCTACAGCCTGGATGCCATTATTTTCAAGAGCTTTACCGGCATTATTAAAGGCAGCAAAGGGGTTAACTAAGCGAACGGATAGATCAAGAGCTTTTTCCAGCCGTTTATCAATTCCTTTAATGCGCCCTCCCCTGCCGTTAAGAATAATTGCTTCCACCGGAGAAGAGTTTTCCCTGTTTTGGTAATAATTTAGAGAAGAACGGATCTCTGTTATCAGGCTGTTCAGCCATTCTGCATAGGCTCCTTGACCACTTTCCGCTCCCCTGTCTGATACTTCGAGAACATCTTCGAGCGAGCAGCCAAACCTGTCGGCTAAATCTTTTAGCTTAACCGAGACCAGCCTGGCCATTCGGGGTCGGCCGCGGTCTGAAATAAGAATATTACTAAGACCATTAGCCACGTTTACCACGGCAACCGTCCTGTCCAGGGCCGCTGCAGGCAGTATCTGCATTAAGCTTAAAATTGATACATCTATATCTGCCGGTTCCAGTTTAGCCAGCTGCAAAGCCTTTAAAAAACCGTTCAGCATGTCACGGCGGGCAGCAACCAGCAAAATTTCAAGCATAGTTTTATTTTCTTCGTTGGTAGTTTCACCAATCACCTGGTAGTCTAAAACTACACTTTCCAGGGGTATCGGCAGTTGCTCCTGGGCAGTGTACTTGATCACTTTGTCCAGTTTATCGGGCGGAACTTTATAGATTGTCGCATGCCTGACCAGAACACCCTGGTTCGAAATTCCAAGCAGGACCCTATGATTTTTTAAACCGCCTGATCGCCATAAATTGCTGAGGGCATCCCCAACTTTCTGGGGTTCAATAACCATCCCTTCTTCCATAGAGCCTTCCGGCATTTGGTCAAGAGCCAATTTAACAAGCTTAGGCTTGGCAGCGCTGCCGGCAGCTTCAACTGCCCTGGCCATACCGGTATCGATTTCCAGCCCTATTGCACTTTTAGTTCCACCAAACGCCATCTTTAGACAACTCCCAACTATTTAAATCTGGGTGATAACGGTAAATATGGGCAGGTAAAGGGCAATTAACATGCCGCCGACCAGTACACCAATTACCACGAGCATTAGCGGTTCAATTAAAGAAGTTAACCCCTTGGTCATGGTTGCTACTTCTTCTTCAAAGAAATCAGCCACCTTATCCATCATCTCGGGAATATCTCCTGTTTCCTCACCGACGGATATCATGTGGGTTACCATGGGAGGAAATACCCCGCTCTCTTCTAAAGGAGCAGAAACTGTGCTCCCTTCCTGTATTTTTTCTGCCGCATCCCTGGCAGCATCAATGACCACTGTATTGCCAGTAGCATTTCCCGATGCGGTCAGTGCTGCCACTAAGGGAACACCAGTTGCCAGCATTGTTGAAAAAGTCCTTGCAAAGCTTGCAATAATTGATTTTTGAATTAGTTCACCGAATACGGGTAATCTTAACTTAAGTTTATCCAATCGTCTCTTACCGGTATCACTTCTTGCATAAGAGCGGATGGCAAATATGAACAGGGCTAAGACGGGAAAAATGATATACCAATAGGCTTGCAGTCCGTCTGATGCGCCTATAATAATCCGGGTTGGCAGTGGCAGTTCAACATCTGCCGGGAAAAATCCGACAAAGATCGGAACCAGGAAAAATAGCATGGCAAACAAAATTATTACTGCAAAAGCAATAACTGCCAGCGGGTAGAATGAAGCCGATTTAATATTGTCACGCAGCTCTTTATCTTTTTGCAGCTGGTTGGAAAGACGAGACAGGGTTGCTTCCAGCGAACCTCCAGCCTCACCGGCATCGATCATGTTTACATAAAGCTCAGAAAAGATATTGGGATAACTTTTTAAGGCTTCACTGAAGCTGACCCCGCCCTCTACATTGCGGGCAATTTCTCCCAGGGCACTGCTAAGTGTATTATTTGTGACCTGTTTGCTTAAAGTATATAGAGCCCTGGTCAGGGGAATACCTGAATTAATCATTGCCGCCAGCTGGCGGCTAAATAGACTTAGATCCCCGATTTTGACTTTTGAGCTGATTTTAAAGGAGCCAAAGAGCGAACCTTCTTTGACTTCTTTAATTTCCATGGGCATTAGGCCCATCCCGCGTATTCGCTGAACCAGGCTATCCTGATCTTCTGCTTCTAATCGGCCAGTTACAACTTCTCCTGACTTGTTTATTGCTTCATAATCATAAGAACCCATAGCGGTTCCTCTCCCTGGAATAAATTCATATTAGTCTCTATTCTTTCTTTCTTAAAATGACTGTCTATGCATCATTCTTTCCATTTCATTATGATCTATACATTTCTCCAGCGCTTCTTCACGGGTGATCTTCCCATTAACATAAAGATCTAAAAGGCTTTGATCCATGGTCCGCATTCCAACGGAATGGCTGGCCTGCATAACCGAGTATAGTTGATGTTCTTTCGCTTCTCGTATCATGGCCCGCACTGCAGTAGTTGCTTTTAGAAATTCCATGGCCAGAACCCGTCCATCACCCCTTGTATTGGGTATTAACTGCTGCGAGAGAACGGCCTGCAGTGAACTGGCCAGCTGCTGGCGGATTTGATCACGCTGATGTTCCGCAAAAACGTCTACTATCCGGTTTATAGTCAGCGGCGCTGTCTGTGTATGCAGGGTAGACAAAACCAGGTGCCCTGTTTCTGCCGCTGTCAGGGCAATGCTGATACTTTCAAGGTCACGCATTTCACCGATGAGAATAACATCGGGGTCATGTCGCAAAACATGACGCAAGGCGTTGGCAAATGATCTCGTATCAATGCCCACTTCACGCTGTTTGACAGATGATTTATTGTGAGTGTGCAAAAACTCAATCGGGTCCTCGACTGTAACTATATTTAAATCCCTCTCTTTATT
>PXFD01000082.1 GCA_003564505.1 Syntrophomonadaceae bacterium | reverse complement strand
CATCGAAGAAAAAGCTGACCCTGGTGGAGACGGAGACAGGAGAAGGGGTTGCCAGTATAGTCTGTGGTGCAAGAAATATGCAGGTTGGAGACAAGGTAGTACTAGCCAAACCGGGATCAAAACTGCCAGGCGGTCGCTCGATCGAGGAAACTCTAATTGGGGGTGTTTCTTCGGCGGGAATGCTTTGTTCTGCCCAGGAGTTAGGACTGGATTTGGATGGAGAAGATGAAATATTGATTCTTGACCAGGAAGCTGTTGTCGGCAGGCCTGCTGACAAAACGCTTGGTTTTGATGATTTCATTCTTGAACTGGAACTGACTCCAAACCGGGCTGATTGTCTCGGCCTGATTGGTGTTGCTTATGAAATATCCGCCATTACCGGGAACAGTGTCAAATTTCCTGAAATGACACCCCCTGAGAATGATGAAAATATTAATGATTATATAAGTATTATAGTTGAAGACCAGGAGTTGTGTCCCCGTTATACTGCCCGCGCTTTAAGAGATGTCGTAATCGGCAAGGCACCTTTATGGATGCAGTTAAGGTTGCTCAAGTCCGGTATCAGGCCAATCAATAATGTAGTTGATATCACCAATTATGTGATGTGGGAATTTGGCCAGCCCCTGCACGCTTTTGACCTGAACTTAATCAGGGAAAATAAGGTTGTTGTCCGCAGGGCTTCCCAGGGTGAAACCCTGGTTACTCTTGATGGTGTTGAGCGCAAGCTAACCCCGGAGTCCCTGGTTATCGTTGATGGGAAAGTGCCTGTGGGCTTGGCCGGAGTGATGGGTGGAGAAGATACAGAGATCAATGCGCTCACTACAGAAGTATTAATTGAGGCTGCAAATTTCAATCCCACTAATATCAGGCGGACAGCACGGCGGTATAACCTGCCATCAGAAGCTTCTCAGCGTTTTGAGAAGGGTGTAAACCCTGAAGCTTCTATCTGGGCCCAGGAGCGGACTGCCCTGCTTATCAAGCGTTTTGCAGGTGGCAGAGTCCTGAAAGGGATCATCGATGTTAATAATCTTAACCTGGAACTGAAAACAGTTATGATTAATCCGGAAAGAGTTAATAAAATACTGGGCCTGGAAATACCGGAAAAAGAAGTGGAAGCTATTATGGGCCGACTTGGATTTGAATATAAAGTTAAGAACTCTGGCCAGGTAGAGGTAACAGTTCCCTTAAGGCGAGCGGATATATCAATTGAAGAAGACCTGGTAGAAGAAGTCGCCAGGCTGTATGGCTATGATAGAATACCGACTACCCTGCCCGGTGGTAAATTGCATGAAAACCGTGAGTCAGACGAGGAAAAACTCCATAACCTGGTCAGAACTGTTTTAATTGCCGGCGGTTATTATGAGTGTATCACTTATTCTTTTATTAACCCTGAGAGCCTTGCGCTGCTTAGAATGCCAAATGATGATAGCAGGCGTCAGTTTGTCCCGGTTAAGAATCCTTTTACTGACGATCAATCTGTAATGCGTACAACACTGCTGCCTGGTTTGTTGAGGGTAATGAAACATAACCTGAGCCACCGTGAATTGAACCAAATGCTCTTCGAAATTGGGTCAGTATATGAACCTAAAAGCCTGCCTCTTAAGGAACTGCCCCGGGAAAGAAAGATGGTCAGCCTGGCCGTAACAGGGCTTGAACCTGAACCTAACTGGATCAAGGAATCCAGGGAAACTGATTTCTTTACAATTAAGGGAATACTGGACAGTTTCTTTGCAAGGATCCGTATCGATAAAGTTGACTACGTTTCCAGGGCTGTGCCATTTTTACACCCAACCCGTTGTGCAGTATTAGAAGTTGACGGTCGAGAACTAGGCTGCATCGGGCAGCTTCATCCCGAAATTGCTGAGGAACTTGAGATTGATCAGGCCGTTACTGTTTGCGAACTTGACCTTGAGATTGTTGCTGAGCTGTCTGAGCTCATCCCCAGGGTTACAGCGATACCAAGGTTTCCTGCTGCCAAAAGGGACCTGGCCCTGGTTGTATCAAAAGATATTTCTGCAAAGCAGCTTGAGGATACTATCCGGGAAGCAGGAGGAGATTTAGTCAGAGATGTGAAATTGTTTGATCTTTATGAAGGCAAACAGATTCCTGAGGGTAAAAAAAGCCTTGCTTATTCTATAACTTTCCGCCGTGATGAAGGAACTTTGACTGATGAAGAGGTAAATGTAGCTCTTTCCGGGGTGCAGGATGCCCTTCATCAGATCGGCGCCGTATTACGCAGTTAATCAAATCAGGCAGGATATTAACCCTGTTATCACGAAATATTCTATTTAATACCTATTTCTGACTAATTGGAAGGCAGGGTGCGGCTTTATGGAAGATAAGGGTAAAAATAGGGTTGCTGTATATATTATGGGCGAGGAATATATCCTCCGGGGTTCATCTTCACCAGAAGAAATGGAAAACGTAGGTCATTATGTTGATAACCTGATGAGAAAATTGTCGGAAAGCAATCACCAGATGAGCCGCCAACGGATTGCTGTTTTAGCAGCGCTAAACCTTGCTGATGAACTGCTCAGGCTGAAACAGCAAAGAACGAATACTGCCGAAGAAGCTAAAGACATGGAGTGAATTCGATGACCTGGCTCGATATCCTTTTACTAATTGTATTTCTGCTTCATTTCGTCAGCGGTTTTTCGCGCGGGATGGTCAAGCAGCTGTTTGATATTTTTGGTTTTTTTCTGATTATCATTGCTTCACTTTGGGGTAGTCGTCAATTCAGCTATATCCTTGCCGACTACGTAAACCCTGAAGATATTATCCCCCATCATGAGGTAATTGAGAGCCTGGGAGTGGAACTTGCTTTTGAAGCAGTCCCCCAGTTAATTGCCGGAGTGTTAACTTTCCTCGTTTTATTTCTTGTATTAAGCGTGGTATTTCGTTTGTTTTCCGGTGGGTTCAGATGGGTTAATCGGATTCCGGTAATCGGCTTTTTCAATCGGGTTGGCGGAGGCGTACTTGGTGCGCTGGTTGGTGTCCTTTTTGTGTATATTATAATTGCAGCTTTATCCCTGCTGCCTTTACAGTTTTTTATGGATGCACTTGATAATTCTGAAATAGTTTTTATAACCGATCATTACCTGACTCCGATAGCAAAAGATATTGGAGAGCTATTCCTAAACTACTATATCAATATGAATTCCTGATTATCTATATAAACCGGTATTCTTATTTGTATAGAATACCGGCATTTTTATGCATAAATTAGCTGTTGAATGGAGACTATAATGTTGCAGTATTTAAGGGACGCAATAACAACCGGAAAAACTGAGAATGTAGCCAGAAGTCTGCTGGGGCATTACCTTTGTCGAAAAATTGATGATAACCTGTTAAAGGGAATGATTGTCGAAACGGAAGCTTACTTAAGTAAAAACGATCAGGCTTGCCACGCCTCAAGGGGCAAAACCAGGCGTAACGAAACCATGTTTGATGAGGCAGGCAAAGCATATATCTATTTCATATATGGAAATTATTACTGCTTTAATGTGGTAACCGGGCCGATTGGCCAGGGGGAAGCAGTTTTGGTCAGGGCAGTACAGCCTTTAGAAGGACTGGAGTTAATGCGAGAACGCAGAGGTTATCCCGATCTTGATAGAGACTTAACCAATGGCCCGGGGAAATTATGCCAGGCCTTTGCCATCGATAGATCATTAGACGGACATATGCTCTGGCAAGATCCATTGTATTTAGAAGAAAACAGCAGCATAAATGAAAAATATCAGGTTAAAGCAACGCCACGAATAGGCATATCTGTAGCAACAGAAAAGAAGTTGCGTTATATTATTAGTGGTAGCAATTATTTGTCAAGGAGAGAATCACTTGAGTAGGGTAGTAACAAACAGAGAAATTAAAGTGCTTGAGTATGATCAAATCAGGCATAGGCTTGCTGAAAAGACCATTAGCCCGCTGGGCAGGAAAATGGCAGAGGAAATAGTCCCTGTTTCAGACTTCCACCTTGTTTTCAAGCGTTTAAGCGAAACTGGTGAAGCAAGACTTATGTGTTCAAAAAATGCATTTAGTCCTTCACCCGTTGAAGATATCAATGACTATTTAACCAGGGTCGGTAAGGGTGCATCTTTATCGGGTGCGGAGCTTGCAGTAATACTGGTCTTCCTAAAAGCCGCGCGCCGCTGGGAGGTATTTTTTAAGGATAAGGATCAGCGAGAACTATACCCTGCCCTGTGTGAGAAGGCAGGTCAAATTAACTCTTGTCCGGAATTGCTTTCTGCCCTGGAAAGATCGTTCGATCCTGATGGAAATGTTTTGGATGCAGCTTCATCGGAACTTGCTTCACTGCGGCGCAAAAAAAATTCACTGCAAAATAAAATCAGGGACAAACTTGATGAGTACCTGCATAGTTCTAGTTACAGGCGCTACCTGCAAGAAAGCCTTGTTACAATACGCAGCGGTCGATATGTTTTGCCTGTCAAACAGGAGTACCGGCAAAATCTAAAGGGTGTTGTTCATGATCAATCAGCCAGCGGGGCAACAGTATTCATTGAACCTCTGCCGGTTGTTAATATGCAAAATGAAGTTACTTCACTGCAGCGCCGGGAAGAACAGGAAATTGAACGTATTTTAATTATGCTAAGCGCTAAAGTAGATGCTGAAAGTGAAAAATTATCATTAAATAGTTCTGTTTACGCAGAACTTGATTTTATTGTTGCCCGTGGTCGTCTCAGCCTGGAAATGGATGGCAATGAGCCGAGGATATACCAGGACAATAAAGCAGGTATCTACCTGGATAACGCCAGGCATCCACTTCTGACCGGAGAAAAAGTGCCTCTTCATCTCGAACTGGGCGATCAAGTCCAAACTCTAGTTGTAACAGGACCAAATACCGGTGTAAAAACAGTTGCACTAAAAACTATCGGCTTACTGACGGTTATGGCGCAGAGTGGATTGCACATTCCAGCTGGTAAAGAAACCAGGCTGACTATATTTGATAAAATTCGTGCCGATATCGGTGATGAGCAAAGTATAGCCCAGTCTCTGAGTACATTTTCCGGTCATATGCGGAATATTATTGAGATAATAAATGAATCCGGTCCTATGACCCTTTTATTATTTGATGAACTCGGTGCTGGAACCGATCCTTCTGAAGGTTCGGCCTTGGCCATGGCTATCCTCGGTGAATTAACAGGCCGTGAAGCGCTGACAGTTGCGACTACACATATTAATGAGCTTAAATTATTTGCCCAGGTTCAGGAAAAGATGCAAAATGCGGCCATGGAATTCGATCCGGACACCTTAACTCCGACTTATCGTCTCCTACAGGGTGTGCCGGGACAAAGCAATGCTTTTTATATTGCATCGCAACTCGGGTTGCCTGAACATGTTTTAGAGAAAGCGAAAACATTTGTGCACCGCTCTCACGATCAGGTAGAGTCGGTTATTGCCAGCCTGGTTGAAGATCAACAGCGCTATCATCGTGACAGCCGCAAGGCTGAAATAGATCGCAGCCGGGCTGAATTATTAATGGAGGAGCTCGAAAAAGAGCGGGAACTGCTGAAAGCCAGGCGTGAGGACATTCTAATTGAAGCCAGGGAAGAAGCAAGGGATATGGTTAAGAAGGCGAAAACCAAAACGGACCAGATCATCAGGGAGTTAAGAACACTAAAAAGTGAAACAGGGAAGCAGGACACTCTTGCCAGGGCTGAACAGGCCCGCCAGGAACTGAACGTGCTGCGCAGGGAAGCTGATATGACTGAAAAAGTTGAAGATAGTGCTGAATTTGCCTTAAAAGAAGAAGACCTGGCACCAGGTTTAACCGTCTATGTCCGCAGTCTTAAGCAAAAAGGAGAATTGATTTCATTTAATAAAGATGAAGCCCTGGTTCAGGTCGGTGCGATGAAGGCTCATCTCCCGCTGCAGGAATTGCGGCTGGAGAAAAAAATGGACAAAAAAGAAACTGGTGATCTTAAATCTCAATCCACAGGAAGCTATAGTGTTAGTAAAGATATAAGCGTAAAAAATTCCATTGATCTGCGTGGGTTGAACTTGGACGAGGCTCAACCTTTGGTTGATAAACTACTGGATAATGCCCTCTGGGCAGGGTTGACCAGGGTAGACTTAATACACGGTAAGGGTACAGGTAAACTAAAGCAGGGGCTGCGTTCATATCTGAAAGAACACTCACAGGTTGCCAGTTATCGCGGTGGCGGTACCGGTGAAGGTGGAGAAGGGGTCACTGTGGTGGAACTAAAAATTTAAAAGCGTTACTTATTATAGCAAAGGACAAGAAACTGCCGATGACATTAAATATTGAAAAACAGGTCATAAGTTTGCTGGAGCCTGGTATTTTAAAAACCACAGATCAGATTGTAGAAGAATTTCGCATGGAATTCCCTGAACAGTGGAAAGCACTGAAAGAAGAAGGGGAGATACTTTACGGCAACAGCTGTAGTTCATTTCAACAGCCTGCTACCCGTATCTCCCAGGCATTAAGAACTTTTCCTGACACACATGTATTATGTCTGCACGAACAGGACAAAATGTTTTGGAGTGTAAAAGAGTAAAGTTTATAAGCTATTTAATTGCTTGGATCCGGGCCTCTAGAGATAACCAGCTTCACTTCACGGCTGGTGCTTAAGGTTGTTCCCGCTGCGGGAACTTGCTCGATAACTCTGTTAATACTTACTTCATCATCATAACGCTGCTCAACTACACTACTTAAGCCGGCTCTTGATATCTCCATTTCAGCTATTGCCTGAAATTTACCTGTTACATCGGGAACCACGACCGGTCCGGAATCATCACGTTGACCGAAAAAACCACCACCGGGGGAAGTAGCTGT
>PXFD01000182.1 GCA_003564505.1 Syntrophomonadaceae bacterium | reverse complement strand
GTCACCCGCTGGGCTGCACCGGGGCAAAGCTCACCGCAACCCTGCTGCACGAAATGGAAAGACGCAGCTCACGCTTTGGCGTCGTCTCCATGTGCATCGGAGGCGGCATGGGCGCAGCCGGTTTATTTGAAAGAGCATAACCTACAAAATATATAAACTTTAATTTACGGGCACGCAAACTTAAATCATAGGCCACTTTATGGTATGATTAAGTGCGTGCCCTCTCTCTTAGACAGGCAAGTACAGAGGGACGGAGTTTTTGTACTTAAGTATAAGTACAAAAACTCCGTCCCTGCGTACCGTCGCTAAGTACATAAGACAACTATTTTTATTAGGAGGAACTCATGACTCCAAAACATGAACTGGAAATGAGAATAAGTAAACTTCAGAGTGGAATGAAAGACGGGGGAATTGATGGAGCTCTAATTGTGCAGAGAGCAGACCTATTTTACTTCAGCGGCACAGGTCAAAACTGCCATCTCTTTGTACCTGCAGAAGGCGACCCAATTCTTATCGTAAAAAAATCAATGGCCAGGGCTGAGCAGGAAAGTAAGCTGGAAAATATAATCCCCT
Source organism: Syntrophomonadaceae bacterium (assembly GCA_003564505.1). The sequence goes on along the minus strand of PXFD01000182.1, from coordinate 6,335 downwards.
TTGATGGATGGGATAAGCTTATAAGCTCTGTTAAAGAGATATTGCCGGAGAATTCAAAGTTAGGTATTGAAAGCGACGTCCTGCCAGCTTCTCTCTACTTCCGTTATCAAAAATTATTTTCAGATTTTGAGCTGGCCGACATATCAAAAATTATCCGCAAAGTCCGTGCCATCAAATCTGATTATGAAATAGGTATTATGAAAGAAGCTGCCCTGATCAGCGAATCTGTTTTTAAAAAGGCCGGCAGCATTATCCGGGAAGGTATGACAGAAATCGAACTGGCAGGTCGGCTGGAGCAGCACGCCCGGTCTTTAGGCCACCAGGGAATGGTGAGAATGCGCGGTTTTAACCAGGAACTTTATTATGGCCACATCATGTCCGGAGAAAATGCTGCTGCAATCAGCTTTTTTGACGGACCAACAGGCGGTTCAGGATTAAATCCTTCTTTCCCACAGGGAGCTGGGGCCGCTGTTATACAGAAAAACGAGCCCGTTTTAGTTGACTTTGTTAGTGTTCTCGGTGGTTACATGGTTGATCAAACCAGGATCTTCAGCATCGGTGGGCTATCACACTATCTTGAAAAGGCCTATGATGTAGCTATTAATATAAAAAGCAAGCTGGCTGAAATTGGCAAACCCGGAGTGATGGCAAGCTCTCTATTTGAACAGGCAGACAAAATGGCTGCAGAAGCTGGGCTTGGCAATCATTTTATGGGATATGTTGAAAAGGTTAGTTTCGTTGGACACGGGGTTGGCCTGGAACTTGATGAACTGCCTGTTATTGCCCGCGGGCTAGATACCCCACTTGAAAAAGGTGCGGTCTTCGCTATTGAGCCCAAGTTTATTTTTCCCGGGGAAGGCACTGTTGGTATAGAAGACACCTTTGTTGTCAGAGATAATGGTCTGGAGCAGCTAACTATTTTTAGTGATGAACTACAAATCCTTTAGCTGGATTAGATATATAAGTTATAGGCCAAACCATATTCAATTGCGGTTGCATCATGAAAAAGGCTGCGCAACAAATAAATAAGCACCCTGACCTCGCCCGGGCACTATGCCCAAAAGAATTCAGTGAGTGCTTATTTTAATTATTTTTGTAAGTGGAACCGAACCGGCTCCTTTTTTAATGCTATCAGCCGCCAGTATTACATCCTGCCATAAGCAGTACTGTGAATAAAGTAAGAGCAACTATAAGAATATTGATTAGCCTCATTTATACACCCCCTTAGAACTATTAATTATATTAATACCACATAATCCTGCGCCTGGCAAATACTGATCATAAAGACTTTTTTAGGAGTTCACGTCAAAATAACGTTCATTTTACTATCAACATTTTATGTTAACAATAAAAAAAGTTTATTTTTTTTATAGCAGTGTTAATCGCGTTTCTAAAAAGCAAATACCTGTTCTACTCACAGTATGCACAGGGTTATCCACAGGTATAACCTTTAAACCTGTACCGTTAAGCTCATTATCCACATCGTTCAAAGTTAGTAACCATAAAATTGCCCATAATTTTGAAACAACATATGGCATGGTAATTGATTGACTCAAACCAGGAGTAATAAAAATGTGACAAAAAAAAGGGTTTATTTATTTCTTAGCGAATAAATGTTATGCAAGATAATCAATATTTGAAGGAGGCATAAGCATGGAAGTTAAAGTAAATGATGATTGCAGCGCATGCGGTATCTGTGAGGATATTTGTCCGGAGGTCTTCGAGCTGGGAGACGAAATTGCCGAAGTCAAAGTAAATCCCGTGCCTGCTGAACATGAAGAAAAGGTTCGCGAATCAGCCGAAGAGTGCCCGACAGAATCAATCATTATTTCCTAAGCATCACCACTTAATATGAAGTACTAAACAGAGCCCGCTTCTTGCGGGCTCTGACATTTTAATCGTAAAACTTATTGTCTAATATATGCAAAGCAGGGTACAATTAGTGTATAATTTTGCTTAAGATAATCACAGGAGGCTGCAACTGGCAAATGAGAAGCGATGAACTGCTACATGCCATAGATATTATTGAAACCCGTCCCGGCCAGAAGCAATCATCAGAAAAACCTACAGAGAGTAAAGGTATTGCTTACCATTCTGGCAAAGTTTCAGACGGATTTCTCTTTGTTTGTATCAAGGGCTATAAAACAGATGGGCACCTGTATATTGACCAGGCAGCTCAAAAAGGTGCTGCTGCTGCAGTTGTTGAAGATTTTCAGGAAAATGTTCCTATCACCCAGTATAAAGTAGCAGACAGCAGGCAGGCCCTCGCCGCCCTGGCTGACAAATACTACAATCACCCTTCAAAAAAAATCAACCTGACCGGTGTTACCGCTACCAATGGTAAAACTACCACTGCCTATATGATAAACTCAATCCTGGAGGAACATGGTTTGAACACCGGGCTGGTTGGAACGGTTATTGTCAAGGCAGGAAACAAAGTTGAACCTGCGGATCTGACTACTCCGGAATCTCTTGACCTGCACCGCTTTTTCTCACGTATGGTGGAAGAAAAGGTCACTCATGCCGTGATGGAAGTTTCATCTTCCGGCCTGGAATTAAAAAGGGTGGGCAGTGTTGACTTTAACACTGTTGTTGTTAACAATATCAGCCGTGAACATATCGACCTGCACGGTTCCTATGAAGACTATTATAACGCCAAGGCTTCACTGGTGCGGACTGCTAATAAAAACCAGTGGGCAGTCTTCAACCTGGACTGCCCGCAGACGGCACCTCTGGTTAAAGAAACCAAAGCAAATCCTTTAACCTATGGCATCAAAAACAGGGAAGCTGATATTGTTGTAGATAACCTGGACTTAAGCACCGGTCGGGCGCGTTTCCAGGTGAGCCTTAAAAACAGGCATTCTTTTAACTTCCTATCAGAACAACCCGGATCCATAAATGTAAACCTTTCGGTCCTGGGGCTGCACAGCGTTTATAACTCTATGGCCGCCATTTTAGTTTCCCTGATCAATAAAATTCCGGCTGAAACTATCAGCAAGGCTCTGCTAAACTTTAAGGGAGTAGAAAGGCGCTTTGAGTTAATATTTGAGGATGAATTCATGGTTCTCGACGATCACTTCGCTAACAGTGGAAACATTAATGTTACCCTGGAAACCCTGCAGATGATGGATTATAAAAAACTACACCTCGTTTACGCTATCCGGGGCAGCCGTGGGGTAACTGTAAACAGAGAAAATGCCGAAACCCTTGCTTACTGGGCACCGAAGCTTGGCCTGGATAGAATAATTGCCACTACCAGCAGCAGCCACGTTGGTGAAAAAGACCTGGTAACTTCAGATGAGATAGAAGTTTATAAGGAAGTAATAGATCAAGCTGGCTTAAAAACAGAAATCTTCGAAGAACTGCCTGATGCAATCGCCGCAGGTCTAAAAGAAACTCAAAAATGCGACGTCCTCCTCCTGGCCGGATGCCAGGGCATGGATTACGGCGCATCCATCTGCCTCGGGCAAATTCGAGAAATAAGACCGGACCTTCCGGAAAGCAAAATTTTCGCCGCCCTGAAAAACCGCGTCGCAGGAGTTTAAGCTTCTTTGATTTCTACGCCGCCCATGATCGCCCGGGCCTGGAGGCGGACAATTTTTTCTGTTCCCTCACTTATGTTATGCTCGATTTTTCTGCCGCCAATGATTCCGCCGTCCTCCTGGTTGTTAAATGTAACTCCGCCCAGGACTGCCGAACCTTCATATATAATGGGCAGGCCTTTCGGGATTTTAACTTCAATACCACCCATAATAGCGGTCAAATCCAAAACGGTTTCACCTTCTTTAATTTCCGCAGCAGTCAAATCAATCTCGATTCCACCCATCAAGGCAAAGTAGCTGCCGTTTTCCAGCGGCCAGGGTTCTGCCCCGCCAACATTGGCACCACCCATAAAGGCAAAACGGCCACCTCCTCTGCCGCTGAAAGCCCGACCACGGATCAGGCTAATTCCGATCATAATTAATATAACAGGCCAGATAATATTAAAGAGCAAACTGGTATCTACTTCAAACAGTCCCAGGTTCCGTCCCAGGAAAATCACTCCAACTGCCAGGACAATTAAAGCGGTAATAAACTGGCCCCAGGAAAAGTAAACTTTACTCTCTCCACCTGCCGAAGTCGACCCGAAAGATAAATAAAGCCAGTTAATACCAATAATCAGGGGGATCACCGGCCATAATCTTAAAACCTGCCTGACTTCTATATCAATATCTACCCCCAGATTGCTAAGTAATAAAATAATACCGATAACCAGGACAGCGAGGCCAAATAAGACCCTGCCGCTTAAAAAACGCATATTTGAAACACCCTCCCTTCAAGTATTACAACCAAATTCAAACTTGCATTCTAGCTCTATAGCACAAGATCTTATAATACAGCAATATGAAGCCGATAGAACTTAGCCTGGGGCTTAGCTAACCCTGTTTTATAATCAAAGTTTAGCTATACTGCTCTTCAATTTATTCTGCTGTAAACAAAATACCATAGAAAGCACTATTATGCATTAGAAACTTATCCTGCTAATTCTCCATTTTTCAAGCTAATTTACGTTGACTTTTATTTATCGCCATGCTAAAATTAACAGCGCAGAATAGGTATATGGTGGGTGTAGCTCAGTTGGTTAGAGCGCCAGGTTGTGGCCCTGGAGGCCGTGGGTTCGAATCCCATCACTCACCCCATAAAAAAATAGTTTGATTGTATGCTGGGGCGTCGCCAAGCGGTAAGGCACGGGTCTTTGGAATCCGCATGCGCAGGTTCGAATCCTGCCGCCCCAGCCATTTTTATGTCTAAAAGCAAGCAGGCATTGACAATAGCTTCAGGTAATACCGGTTGTAGTTTTTCTCCAAACCAGTTTATTCTGCCAGCTGCAAAAGGTAATCTTTTCTTAAATCTATCATATCCCCGACATTAAGGCCTATTTCAGCTGCCAAACCGCCGCGCAGTTCTATAGCAAACTGGACCGGCCCATTGCTGTAATATACGGGCAGTTCATCATCGGGTGTACCGGGCTCGGGCGGCTGCATCTCGTGGATAGAATCAATAAAACCATCCCTGCTGACAAAAATAAGGTCGATAGGGATCAGGCAGCCCTTCATCCAAAAGCCCACTTCTGTTGGAAAGGGATCCTCATCAGGCATAACAAAGAGCATTCCCTCTTCATCTGCCATTTTTTCACGACCCATTAAACCCTGCTCACGTTGTTCAGGTGTTGCGGCCAGTTCCATCTCTACAGTATGACCGTTTAGCACTACCTGCTCGGTAACCTGTTCCCCGGCGGGTTCGTCAATTAAGTCTTCTGAATCCTCCCTGCCTGAACACCCGGAACTCGTTAATAAAGCAAATACCCCCACCAGGACGAGAAGAACATATAGATTTCCTTTAAATGTTTTTCTGGTGCTAGATATAATCTCCACCATCCCCTTATAAAAGCTTTTTAGCTGGATTAAACTATGATAGAATTGCCATTTATTCTTGCCCTTGCTAATAATTCCCTGACTGGTAAAATCATTTTATAGTCAATTACAGGGAGGCTGACACATGAATCTAAAAAAAATATTTACGACCGGGCTGTTAACTCTTTTACCTCTGGCTATTACGATCTATGTTTTCTACCTGGTTTTCACTTTTCTCGATAACCTGCTCAGCACTATTATCATAAGACTTTTTGGTTTCGAATTCCAGGGAATCGGCTTCATCGGCGGAATTCTTTTAATTATGCTGGTCGGTTTTATCGCTTCAAACATTATTGGCAAACGTTTAATTGGGCTCGGCGATACAATCCTCCAGCGCCTGCCTCTGGCCCGCGGTATTTATTCCAGCGCCAAGCAAATCATAGATGCTTTTACAGTCCAGGGTCAGAATGCCTTTCAGAAAGTTGTTCTGCTGGAATATCCCCGCAAGGGACTCTATGTGCTCGGCTTCGTAACCGGCAGCTCAAAAGGTGAAATCCAGGATAAGACCAGGGAAGAAACCTTAAATATTTTCATCCCTACAACACCCAACCCTACATCCGGCATGTTAATCCTGGCTCCGAGACATGAAGTAACCGAACTATCCATGACTATCGATGAAGGCATGAAAGTTATCGTTTCCGGTGGATTGGTCTCTCCTCCCGGCAAGAGCGAAACCGAACTAAAGGAACCGGAAAGTCTGCCAGCCGACTAACCTTGATCGATACTGTCCTGCCCCGCCCATTTTAAGGATCTGGAGACCGCTTTTTGCCAGCCGCCATAAAGAAAAGCTCTTTCCTTCTCACCCATCTGCGGCTCAAAAGCAGCGCTCTCCTTCCAACGGTCGGACAGCTCGCCGGTGCTGCTCCAGAACCCGGTAGCCAG
>PXFD01000193.1 GCA_003564505.1 Syntrophomonadaceae bacterium | reverse complement strand
CCTGTTGGTTCTTTGCACGGGGTTCCTGTTGCAATAAAAGATGTTACCTTAACAAAAGGGATTCGCACAACTTTTGGTTCTAAGTTATACAAAGATTATGTGCCGGCAGTTGATTCCCTGGTAGTTGAAAGGTTGAAGGATGCAGGTGCAATTATCCTCGGTAAGACCAATACTCCTGAATTTGCTGCCGGAGGGTCTACTTACAATGATCTGTTCGGCGCGACCCGGACGCCCTGGAATGCAGACTACAACAGCGGTGGTTCAAGCGGTGGTTCGGCGGCAGCGATAGCGGCAGGACTCTGTCCTATCGCCGAAGGTAACGATCTGGGCGGATCGCTTAGAATTCCGGCCAGCTTTTGTGGAATTGTCGGTTTAAGACCGTCGCCCGGCAGAGTTCCCCTTTATCCGAACGATTTATACTGGGATGATATGTCGGTGGAAGGGCCGATGGCCCGCACGGTAAGCGACGTGGCTTTAATGCTTGATGTAATATCAGGCATGGATAAGCGCACGCCAATGGCAATGCTGCCCAAGGAGGGAAGTTTTTATGATAGCACTACCGGTAAAATAGATTGCAACTTCAAGATTGCCTGGGCTGGAAACCTTGATTTGACCCCGGTAGATAATGAAGTTATGGAAATAGCACGGGGTGCAATTGATGTTTTCAAAATGCTGGGATGCTCGGTGGACGAGGATCATCCCGACTTCAGCGGACTTCAGGAAACAGCCGCTGTTTTAAGGGGAGTTCGCTTTGCTGCTCTTTATCAAGATCAGCTTAATAAGCCCGAATTCATTGAAAAAGTAAATTCCAACATAATCGGTAACATCAAGCAGGGTCTGAGCTTAAGAGGCGAAGCTGTGGCCAAAGCGAAAAAACATCGCTCCGAGCTGTGGCGTAAGATGCTTGATTTTTTTGCCGGTTATGATCTCCTAATTCTTCCGACAGTGCCGGTCAAACCTTTCCCTGCAGAGACAGCATATCCGACAGAGATTAACGGCAAAGCCATGGAAAGCTATATTGACTGGATTATGCTGACCTATGCGTTTTCAGTTACCGGACTACCTGCAGTAAGTATCCCCTGCGGCTGGACTGAGGATGGTTTTCCGGTTGGCCTGCAGATTGCGGGCAGGCCCGGCGCAGAAAGGGAAGTTTTACTGGCAGCTGCCTGCTTTGAGCAGGCCAGACCCTGGCAGGAGAGAAAGCCTGAGTTGTAAAATGGGTAAGCATATTGACAGGCTTATCAGTCTGGTTTAGAATTATGTTGTAAGACAAGAAAATATTAGCAGTCCTGCTGCTCATAGTTATTAGACATGAGAGAGCACCGGGGAATAAGCCCTTGTGCTCTTTTTTATGTTTTCTGCCGGGAGGAGATTGATGATGAGTTTTGTGAAGAGCATTAAAAGTGTTGAGCCGCTTACTATAAATGGCGGTGGTTTTAACGTGCAGGATGTAGTTAATGTTGCAAGGAACAAGGCATTGGTTAATATATCACCTGAAGCTTTTAAAAGGATCGAGAGATCCAGAGCCATGCTGGAAAAGCTGGTTGAAGAGGATGCCATGGTTTACGGAATTACCACCGGTTTTGGCCGCTTCAGCGATGTAAATATATCTAGAAAAGATGCAATTCAGCTGCAGAAAAATTTAATTGCCAGTCATGCAACTGCGGTAGGAGAACCGCTGCCTGAAGAGGCTGTCCGGGCAGCACTTTTGCTGCGTTTAAATGCCTTGGCCCGCGGCTATTCGGGTGTTCGTCCCCTACTGGTAGAACAGCTGGCCGAGGTTTTAAATAGAGGTGTTGTGCCGGTCATTCCCGAACAGGGTTCTCTTGGTGCCAGTGGTGATCTTGCACCTCTATCTCACCTGGCCCTGGTATTGACCGGTCAAGGTGAAGCTTTTTACAACAACGAAAGGATGACCGGGGCGGAAGCCCTGGCTGCAGCAGGGCTTGAGCCTGTTACCCTGGTTGAAAAAGAAGGCCTGGCCCTGATTAATGGAACTCAGATCATGACTGCTATCGGGACGCTGGCATATCACGATGCTGTAAATGTCCTGAAAGCAGCCCTGATAACAGCAGCTTTAACCCTGGAAGCCCAGCTTGCCGTGCCCGATGCCTTTGATCCGCTTATAGCGAGTGTCCGCACTTACAGCGGACATGAATATACATCAGATGCCATTTTGCGCCTGATTGAGGGCAGCAGCCTGATTGGCAGCGATCGCCGCAAGGTTCAGGATGCATACAGCCTGCGCTGTGTTCCCCAGGTTCATGGAGCCACTACCAATGCCCTTGATTACGTGAACAGCATCCTTGAAGTTGAAATAAATTCTGTCAATGATAATCCTATGCTTTTCCCTGAAGAAAATCGGGTGCTTTCGGGAGGCAATTTCCACGGACAGCCTGTTGCCCAGGCCATGGATTTTATGGCCATAGCCGTAGCCGAGCTGGCAAATATTTCCGAAAGACGGATTGAACGCCTGGTAAACCCGGCTTTAAGCGGCCTTCCGCCATTCCTGGTCAAAGAGGGTGGTCTTAATTCGGGTATGATGATTGCCCAGTATACAGCGGCTTCACTGGTCAGTGAAAATAAGGTGTTCTGCCACCCGGCCAGCGTTGATTCTATCCCGTCCTCTGCCAACCAGGAAGACCACGTCAGTATGGGCACGACGGCAGCCCGCAAAGCACGCACTGTAATTGACAACACGGCCAGAGTTATTGGCATAGAACTTTTAACTGCGGCCCAGGCTGTCGATTTTCGGGGAGCTAAAAATTTGGGACACGGCACTGCTGCTGCTTACAAGCTGCTGCGTGAAGAAGTCGATTTTCTTGAAAAAGACCAGATTCTCCATCCCATGATTGAAAAGGCAATTGACCTGGTTAACAGCGGACAGCTGGTGGAAGCAGTGGAGGGGGAAGTTGATCTTTCCGCTAGCAGCAAATCTTTGTCAGATTATTAATGCTTAAGAACCGTCTTAGTGATAAAATATCTAGGCTGGAATTAATGAAAAGGCGGGAATGCAAATGGAACAAATTGGTAAAACCGCAATCATGTATGCCCTGGCTGACGGTGAACTTGAAAAACAGGTTAAAACAACAGCTGAAGCAAACGGATTTAAACTGATCAAGGGCAGGGTTGGCTCAATGAGTACAGAAAAAATATTTGCTGCCGTGGAAACGGCTGCTCAACGTGAAGGGCTGATCAGCAAGGATTATTACCGGGATACACATGCTCTTTATCATACTATACTGGAGGCTTTTACCGGTATCTGCAGGGGGCAGCTCGGGCTAGGTGACATTATGCGCACGGTCGGGTTAATGTTTACGGTGGTTAGGGGACCGCGCACGGTTCATGACAGCCAGGATGGTGAGTGGCTGGCTGTGGTTCTTTACGGGACCATCGGTGCCCCGGTTAAAGGTTATGAGCATGAAACTATTGGCCTGGGTATGAATCACCTGTAATCGGTTCACTTAAATTTATAGCTCTACCTGGAAGCCTGCTAAGCAGGCGGCCGTTAAAACTTGGAGGTGTTTAAAATAAGCACGTATCGTTCAAACTACAGCCAGCAGTTATCGCCACAGTTAAGATGTTTCAGCACGGGCCAGCTGGAAGAAATCCACAGCGCCACAATCGATGTTCTCGAGCAGGCCGGGGTCCGGGTTGACCATGATGAGGCATTAAATCTTCTAAAGGATGCCGGGTGTGTTGTTAAGGATCGAGTTGCAAAAATACCAGGATGGCTAATCGATGAGGCAATCAGGATGGCCCCCTCGAAGATTAATATTTATGATCGCGAAGGCAATCCGGCAATGAACCTGGAAGCAAACTACACGTATTACGGGGCCGGTTCCGACCTGCCTTTCCACCTTGATTTTGAAACGGGTAAGAGAAGAAACTCGGTTAAGCAGGATGTGATCAATGCAGCCAGGCTGATCGATAAACTGCCAAATTTTGATTTTTCCATGAGCTACGGTATCCCAACCGATGTTCCTGCAGCAAAAGGGGACCTTCACCAGTTTGCTGCCCAGGTGCTGCACTGCTCCAAACCTATAATTTTCACCTCCTTTAACAGGGAGAACCTGAAAACTATCATCGATATGGCTGCAGCAGTCACCGGTTCTCATGAGGACCTGCGTGATCGTCCTTTTATAATTCTCTATGATGAGCCGATTTCGCCGCTTATTCATACCGGTGAAGGTATGGATAAGATTTTAACCTGCGTTGAATACGGGGTTCCTGTTATTTACACCCCCGGTGTTGTAGCCGGTGGAACCTGCCCGGTAACTAAAGCAGGAACCATTGTCCAGATGAATGCGGAAAGTATTTCCGGCCTGGTTATTGCCCAGCTGAAGAAAAAAGGGTCGCCGGTAATTATCGGTGGTGGAGCTACCCCGATGGAAATGAGTACTACTGCCACCCTCTACGGTTCGCCTGATGCAGCCATGAATTATTGTGCCATGACCGAGTTGGCCAAGTTCTACGGCCTGCCCAATTTCACCGAAGCCGGCTGCTCCAATGCACCGGTGCCTGATGCCCAGGCCGGGATGGAGGCGTCCACAGGCCTGCTTTTAAACCAGCTGGCCGGGGCCAACCTGGTCCACGACGTGGGCTATCTTGACGGTGGTAAAACGGGATCACTTCCCTTCCTGGTTATGAATGATGACTTTATAAGCGCTGCAAAATATATTGGAGCGGGAACGGTGGTTAATAAAGATACCATTGGCACTGAAACTATAGTAAAAGTTGGTCCTTCCGGGCATTACCTGGGCGAGGAACATACCATGAAGTATTTCCGCAACGAAATATGGTCACCTACCGTATTTAACAGGACCATGTACCAGAGCTGGGAAAAGGATGGCAGCAAAGATATTGTGGAACTGGCCAGGGATAAAGCGAGGGATATTTTACAGAATGAGCCGGTTAACGCACCTGCACCGGGAGCTGTGGAAAAAATTAATAACCTGCTATAAGGTTATATAAATATCGAACTTCAAAAGGTGAAACTTAATCTTATATCGAATATTATTATTGCTCGTTAAATATCATGCTATGCAAGGAGTTGATGTTTGGAATCTTTAAAGAATTTGTAAGCACTTTACGAGTTTTTATAAGAGGGATTAATGAGATTTAAAGGAGGAGTTAAAATTGTATAAAAAGATGATGTTTTTAATGGCCCTGCTGCTGGCAGCGACCATGATCGTGGTATCCTGTGCACCTGACGAGGATATTGCTGTTGATGATCCAGTAGATGAGCCGGTCGATGAACCGGCAGTGGGTGACAACATTCTGCGCAGTGCTTACTATGCACCGACCAACATGGACCCGGCATTTTTAAGCACTGTTGCCGATGACCAGATAGCCCGCCAGTGGTCGGACTTTCTGGTTTATATTGATGAAGAAAATGAGCCCGATGAAAGCCGCAGTGTGGCTGAAAGCTGGGAAGCTGATGAAACAGGCACTGTCTGGACCTTTAACCTGCGTGAGGGTATCCTTTTCCACGACGGCAAAGAGATGACTTCCCGCGATGTTAAGTTTACTTTTGATCGCCTGCGCGATCCGGACATCGGGTCGGCAACAGTTGGTTTGTATTCAAACATCACTGATATTACTGCGCCCGATGACTATACAGTGGTATTTGAGCTGGAAGACCCCAACCCCGACTTCCTGAGGGATTTGGGTGACTATCACGCCTTGATCATGGATGCCGACAATGAAGATTTTGCTACCAACTTCAATGGAACCGGCCCTTTCATGGTGGAGCGCTATGAACCGGAAGATCGCATTGTTTTTACCCGTAACCCTGATTACTGGATGACTGATGATGAAGGCAATCAACTGCCCTATCTTGACGGAATTGAGGTTATATTCCTTGGCGAATCTTCAGCCCAGGTTGAAGCTTTGCGCGGAGGGCAAATTGACTACCTGATTTACCTGCCGACTGAATTTATAGCCATGCTGGAAGATGATCCCAATATTAATGTATTGCAGGCACCTTCCAATACTGCTTACGTCCTGCGGATGCGCTCCGACCGGGCTCCGGCTGACGATGTTCGGGTGCGTCAGGCTCTGAAAGCGGGAACCAACCGCAGTGACATTATTGACGGCGCTCTTGATGGTTACGGCTTCCCCGGCCGTGATACACCAATCGGACCGGCTTATGATGAATTCTATCTTGATGTTCCCGAGCCGGAACGTGATGTAGAGAAAGCAATGGAGTTACTGGCTGAGGCCGGATATGAAGACGGCCTGGAGATAACCATTCATACCCAGGAATCTTCCCCGATCCCTGCCATAGCAACTATCTGGCAGGATCAGATGGCAGAGATTGGTGTGGATGTTGATATCCAGCTGGTACCTTCCGATGTTTACTACGGCGGAGATGATATGTGGCTGGAAGTAGACTTCGGTATTACCGACTGGGGTTCACGTCCTTACCCGCAGCCTTACCTTGACTTAGCCTATGTCTGCGATGCCCAGTGGAATGAAAGTCACTGGTGCGATCCCGAGTTGGACGAACTTGCTGCTGCTGCAGCAAAAGAAATGGATCATGATGAGCGGGTTCGACTCTACCATGAAATCCAGGAGATTTTCATGGAGCGCGGTCCGATCCTCGTGTTCTTTGTTAACAACCTGTGGGGGGCGAGTGATCGCCTGCAGGGTTTAGAGCCAACTATGGGTCTTGGTACAGCACTGGACCTGCGGACCGTATACATTGAAGAGTAATCCAGTTTTTTGCTGCTTGCCGGCTTAAAACCGAACATAGAAGTAAGACCTGCCCCTGCGACGCCCGGGGGGATAGGGTAATTGAGAGAAGAAATGCGGCGGGCGTTAATGCCCGCCGCATTTATAAAAAATATCTCCTGCAAGGAGGTAACCTATGGCATCTTCGAATCTTTCATTTTTTGCAAACTTTTGGCGTCGCTTCAGGCGCTATCCTACTACGTACATTGGTTTTGCAATTGTAATTATGTTTTTATTCATCGCT
>PXFD01000058.1 GCA_003564505.1 Syntrophomonadaceae bacterium | reverse complement strand
TCTACGTGGCCTGGAGTTTACTGGTTCTTCTTTACTACAAGCTCCGGGTAAATGCTCTGAGGAGCAAGGGTGTAGATTGGGAAAAGACTATTGCCAGGCTGCCCGGCTTTGATGAGGAGGAAGAACTATGACCGAAATGATTGGAAGAAGATTAAACTTTAAAAAAATCCTTATAGTCACTGCTGCAATCATGTTAGCGATCATAGTAATAAGCTTAGTATTTGTCTATACAACATTACGGTCTAGCCTCCCTCAAACAGATGGAACAATTGAAATTGAAGGTATAGAGGACTCAATAACCATATACCGTGACGAATTAGGGCGCCCACATATTGATGCTTCAAATATGAGTGACCTCTTTTTTGGTCAGGGGTTCGCACATGCTCAGGATCGCCTCTGGCAGATGGAATTGCATAGGCGTGCCGGTGAAGGAAGAATTAGTGAAATAATTGGTAGAAGTGAACTTGATACCGATAACCTTCTTCGTACGGTAGGCCTTCCCCGGGTTGGGCGGCTGCTCATGAATAACTCTACTCCTGCTACAATATCAATGCTGGCCAGTTATGCTGGAGGTGTTAACGCTTACTTGGATAGCATGAACAGGGTTCCGCCAGAATTTATCTTGCTTGGATTTGAACCAGAACCCTGGACTGTCGACCAGGTTTTCGGTGTTGCGGCATTGATGGCTTTTGATTCTGCTAACAACTATCAAAACGAGCTTTTTCGGTTAAGTTTGCAAGAAGAACTGCCTCAATTGCTTTATGAAGAGCTTATCCCTCCGGCCTTCCCTGATAATGATGTCCCTGCAGTTTGGACGGAAGAAAAAACAGCTATCAATATTGACGGCAAAGAACTACTCGGGCTGTATTCCAGGCTTGACCTGACAACTTCAAATTACTATCCATCGTTAGGTCTGGGCAGCAGTGGTTGGTGTGTGGCACCTGGTAGATCAGCGTCAGGAAATGCTCTCTTTGCTTTTGATTCTCACGACTCATTGAGCATGCCAAGCTTATATTATGAAAACCGTTTGGTAATTGAGGGAGAGTTAGATCTCTACGGATGGTCTGTCCCGGGCATGGCAGCGATGATTGATGGGTTCAATGAATATGTTGCCTGGGGATTAACCAATATCGGGGATACTCAGGATCTTTATATAGAGAAACGGCACCCAGAAGACCCACATATGTTTTTTTATGATGATGAATGGTATGAAGCAGAGATTATTAAAGAAACAATTAATGTAAGTGGGGAGGATGAACCGGAAGAAATTGAGATAATTATTACCCGTAATGGGCCACTTATTTCAGAAGAACCGGCCATCAGCCTCGCCTGGACTGCTTTACACAGCGATGAAGGCTTCGATGCCCTGCTGAAAATTAACCTTGCTGAAAACTGGGATGAGTTTAGAAGCGCAGTCAAAAAATTTACAATGCCCAGTACTAATTTCACTTATGCCGATGTAGATGGTAATATTGCTTCAAGGACTGCCGGCTTGCTGCCCATAAGATCTCAGGGAATTGGAGTTGTCCCCATGCCTGGGTGGGACTCTGCATATGCATGGGAAGGATTTATTCCAATGGATGAAATGCCGGAGGTGTTTAATCCCGATGATGAATATGTTGCAGCAGCAAATGCAATTATTGCCAGGGAAGATTGCCCATTTATAATATCGGTCGACAATGCACCTGGTTATCGGATTAAGAGAATAGTACAATACCTGGAAAATGATAACCTGCATACTCTTGAGGATATGAAAGAATTACAGACTGATTGGTATAATGCTCATGCAGAACATCGCTTGCCATCACTGCTTAGTATCCTGGAAGCTAATCAAGAGCTCTTTAATGAAGAGGAAACAGCCGGAGTGG
This sequence comes from Syntrophomonadaceae bacterium, assembly GCA_003564505.1. The sequence continues at coordinate 5,380 of PXFD01000058.1, read as the reverse complement.
AAATTTTAAAAGAATGGATAGATAAACCAATAAATGCCATGGATAAAGCCGGACCGGCAATATTTGAAAGTTTTTATTTGCACTTAGTGAGAACTATTTTTGCAGAAGAGATGGGCGATGAACTGTTTGAAAAATTCCTGCGTCGTAACTATGTAGTATATGAAGTTGTCGAGCGTCTATGGGATCAGGGTGAAGGTGAATGGTTTAAAGGTAACTCTTTAGAAAACCTGGTCCTGGCCAGTTATATTGAAACAGTATCGGAACTAGTTAGCAAGCTCGGTGATGATCCACACAGCTGGCGCTGGGATCAACTGCAAACAATTCACTTCAGACATGATGTAGGCAGCGAACTTGGCCCGCTACGTGGAATCTATAACAGGGGTCCTTTCCCCATGGGGGGAGGCCATATAACGGTAGGCAGGGCTGGTCACCGACTGCACAATCCATTTGATGTATCTCATGTGGCAACGATTCGAGTAGTTGCAGAAATGGGTAATTCCATTGAAGCTTATGGAGTAATACCAGTCGGACAATCCGGTCACCCCTTAAGCAAGCATTATGATGATCAGATAGAATCTTGGATGGCAAAAGAGTATTACCGAATTTATCACCAGGAGGTACCACCCCAGGCTGACACTTTTGTTCTTAAACCAAAATAAATCAATATGGTGTCAGAACTTGTATTTAGCTTTTGTGTTATTTCGAGATTTGAGATTAATAATTTAAGATACATAGACTCCCCCTGTGCAGCCAGGTTTGTAAAACAAAGCCGGGCGCCGGGGGGATTTTTTTATATGAAGGAAAAGGATTATCGGCAAGGCAAGTTGAAAAATAATAAGGGGAGTCAATTTAACTTAATATAAACAAAGCAAAAGAAGCGCTCCCCCTGCACCACCCCCCTGAGCTAAACCTTTGCAGGCTGCATAGATAGTCCTGTTCATTTTCTGATGGACTTTTAAAGGCAACCCGTGAAAGTTTTTCGAAATTCCCTATAGCTATTTTTATTCTATAAATCTTATTTCTTTAATCATATTAAGGACAGGAGGACTTATAATGAAGCGAATTGGTGTGCTCGGGGTAGGAGCGATCGGCCGGGGCGTGGTCAAGAATCTGGTCAGTAAAGGTTATGAAGTTTATATTTATGATACCAGTGCTCATTGCTGCAGCCATGCCGATGGTCTTGGAGCAACAGTAGAAAAAAGCCCCTATGACGTCGGAAAAAACGTGGAAATGCTTCTGGCCAGTCTACCCACAAGCGAAGCATCCCTGGAAGCTATTGGCAATCCTGATTCAGGAGCGCTCGCAGCGATGGAACCGGGAAGTGTTATAGTTGATTTAAGCACAACAGCAGTTTCAGTTGCGCGTGAACTCTATAGCAGGGCTAAAGATAAAGATATTAGTTTTCTGGATGGGCCGGTAAGCGGAGGACCAATGGGCGCTGAAAATGCTTCCATGACAATTATGATTGGCGGCGAATCTGAAGCACTGGAAAAAGTGCGCCCCGTTTTAGAAGTAATTAGTGGAAATATTTTTCATCTCGGTGAAAGCGGTGCCGGTCAGACAGTAAAGATTTGTCATAACATGGTCCTTGCTTCAACCATTGTAGCGCTGGCAGAGTCTTTTATCGTTGGTAAAAAAGCAGGTGTAAGCGCTGAAACTTTATCAGAAGTATTTGGGGTAAGTGTCGCGAACAGCCGCGCCCTTGAGTTGTTCGGCCCTAACCTGGTAGATGGAACTTACGAAAATACCATTTTTGCCCTAAGCCATATGCATAAAGATGCCAATCTTTTTATGGAGCTGGCAAATGAGTTGAAATTACCGGTTGTGGCCAGCAGCGCGGTTTATCAGTTATACAATGCTGCCATGAACAAGGGGCTTGGCGGCAATGACATGACTGCAGTGGCTTCAGCTGCCGAAGAGCTGGCCAATATAAGAATTTCCGATAAACCAAAATCGTAAAGGAGCAAAAAGATGCCAAGACTATGTGTTGATGAAGACAAGTGTACGGATTGTAGGATTTGCCAGCTAGTTTGCTCGGCGCGCTACAATGGTATATATAGTCCCAGGCTGGCAAGGATCAGTAAGAAAGCCGGGATCATGCCGGATACAACCAGTACAGATGTATGCCAAAACTGCAATGACGCTCCCTGTGTGGCGGTCTGCCCGGCCGAGGCGCTTATACAGCCTGATGGGGAAGGTATGGTAACCCTGGATGAATCGCTATGCACTGGTTGTGCTATCTGTGTTGATGAATGTCCCTATGATGCTATTTGGTTTAATGAAGAAACAGATCTGGCCTATAAATGTGACCTTTGCGGTGGCAGCCCCGAGTGCGAAAAGCGCTGTCCCACCGAGGCCATATATGTTTGCGGAGAGGAGGCTGTGTAATGTTTAAATATGGTGGATATACAGGAAAAATTCTCAGGGTAGATTTAAGCGCCGGCACAATTGAAGTTGAAGCACTTGCTGAAGAAATGGTTCGCGATTTAATTGGCGGAAATGGAATTGCTGCCCGCTATCTTTATGACACCGTCCCGGCAGGAACAGATCCGCTGTCTCCCGAAAATGCCCTGATCCTGATGAACGGGCCTGTTCAGGGCACACGCGTTCCTGCAGTTGGAGGGCGAACGGTAGTGGTAACCCGCTCACCCTTAAGCGGATTTTTCATCGATGCTTATTATGGCGGCCATTTTGGTGCGGAGCTGAAATTTGCCGGCTTTGATGGAATGGTAATTACTGGTCGTGCAGAAAAGCCGGTTATGCTTGTAATAGAAGACGGAGACGCCAGGCTTGTTGATGCCAGCCCTTACTGGGGGATGAAGACATTTGTATTCCAGAAAAAGTTGCGCAGTGAAGAAAACTATAATGAAAGTGAAATAACCTGCATTGGTCCTGCCGGCGAAAACCTGTCACCCATGGCCTGTATAATATCCGGTGTTCATGCCGCAGGCCGCGGCGGTGTCGGTGCTGTAATGGGGTCTAAACAGCTGAAAGCAGTAGTTGCCAAGGGATCTGGAGGTATCCGTGTGCCGGATATGGAGGCCCTTGAAGATTATTGTGACAGTATTGTTGAGCGCATGCAAGCAAATCCGGCCACATCTAAAGTGCTGCCTACTTATGGCACACCTGCTATCGTTGCCGCCAACAACAAGCTGGGATTACTGGGTACGCGTAACTACCAGGTGGAAGTATTTCCTAATGCTGATGATATTGATGGCGAGGCGCTGCATAATCGGGCCTTTGTAAAAAGCGCCTCCTGTTTTTCCTGTCCCATAGGCTGTGCCAAGCTCTTCCGCATGGAGGGAGAAGAATATGGTCCGGCCGAATCGGTTGGCCCGGAATATGAAACCATCTGGTCTTACGGTTCCAACCTGGCCAACAGCGATCTAAAATCTCTTATTGCTGCAGACCGTTTTTCTGATGAAATGGGCCTGGATACAATTTCAGCAGGATCAGTTATAGGCATGGCAATCGAAGCTTTTGAAAAAGGACTGATTACTAAGGCTGACACCGGTGGCATAGAATTAAAATACGGGGATCCGAAACTGATGATGGAACTGTTAAAGCAAATTGCTGCAAACAAAGGATTTGGCAAAGTGCTTGGCGCAGGTACTCGCGAATTTGGCCGCCGTTTTAATGCTGAAGAATTGGCCATGGAAACAAAGGGCCTGGAAATCCCGGCTCATTCTCCGCGTGGCTACCCTGGTATGGCAATTGGTTATGCTACTTCAAACCGTGGAGGAAGTCACCAGGATGGGCGGCCATCTGCCGAAAGGGGAGGGGCAGTTGATCGCAAGCAGAAAGAGGGTAAGGGTGAATATATCGTTGATGTGCAGCGGATGACTACCCTTGCCGACTGCCTGGTTGCCTGCCGCTTCACTGAAGGAATCTTTGGGTTAACAACTATTTCGGAAGACTATGTGGACATAATGAAGCACGTTACCGGTATGGACTATACGGTCGAAGAGCTGTTCGATGTTGCCGATCGGGTCTATGCTCTTGAAAGAGCATTTAATGCCAGGGAAGGTGCTACCCGTAAAGACGATACCCTGCCCCACCGTGTGCTGAATGAACCAATCCCTGATGGGCCGGCAGCAGGTGAGTTTATGGAACCTGCTGTTTTTGAAAAAGAGCTGGATGCTTACTATCAGAAGCGAGGCTGGGATTTGAAAACCGGGCTGCCTACAGAAGAAACTCTGCGCCGCCTGAAGCTTGATGATGTTGCCAGCGACTTATATTAAAATCAGCCGGGAGAATATTTTATGGAGAGAGAAATAATATCAGTTAAAGTCAGGGTCGAAGGATCTTATCCTTCCGGTGAGGTTGTAGTGGAGCTGCCGAATGATGCCACACTTAAATATCTGCTGGATAAATTAGGAAGCTCAAAGCACCGCTTATCAGAGTACCTGTTTGATTCGAAAACCGGAAAGCCAGCCGTCAGACTGGCCCTGGTTAATGATAGAAGTGTGCTACAGCAGGATTTTGAACGGGTCAACTTAAATGATGGAGACAAAGTCTTTTTTATTTTACCCGTCAGCGGGGGATAGCAGCCATTGTCCAGTATTAAAGTCTTACCAGAACATTGATTACGCAGTAACGTCATGTACCGCTTGAACAATTATATTCAGTAATTATTACAACAGGAGGCTCTGTAACTAATGTCTAAAAATGTTTATTCGGCTTCTATCTATTTCATTGTTTTTTCCTGGTTTGCCATGCATTTTGGAGGGGGATTTGCATCGGGAAGACAGGTTGTAGAATTTTACGTCATGTGGGGTTGGACAGCACTTTTCATGCCGCTATTATCTATAGCTATAATTGGCTTAGCCAGTTACTTTATTTTCAAACGGGCAGTAGAAAAAAGGCTTTTTGATTACCGATCCTGGGCTAATGATTTCTATAAAAATAATTTTTTGGCTACTATATTTGACGTGATTATAATTTTATTGCTGCTCATTGTCTGTGCAGTAGTTGTGGCCACTGGCGGGCAGGTTCTTTATGACCTGTTACGAATTCCTGTGTTTTTGGGAGCGCTATTGTTGAGTGCTGCTATCTGGGTTGTAACTATCTTAGGCGCTGAAACCGTAAGAAAGGTTTCGTCATACATAGCGCTTTTTCTTGCGCTAACACTTGTTATTATTTTTGGAACTCATTTTCTAACCAATTACCAGGCAATCGGGGTTCATGTGGTTGAGAGGTCTATGGGCGGGACCTATTTTGATGCTCTGTGGAATATGATTCTATATTTTGGTTTGCAGATGATCACGGCATCTGTAATTATTGCCTTACTGGAACCGATAAAAACCATTGAGGAAGTTAAAAAAGTTGCCGTGCTGGGAGTAATAATTAATGCTTTTGTTATAACAGTGGTATCCTGGGG
>PXFD01000063.1 GCA_003564505.1 Syntrophomonadaceae bacterium | reverse complement strand
TTGTAAATGCCCTGATTGCTGCGCAGCGGGCAGAAATTCCACTGCAATTTGAGCGGGCTGCAGCAATAGACCTGGCCGGACGTGACGTTTTGCAGGCAGTGCAAATGAGTGTAAACCCCAAGGTAATTGAGACTCCCGTTGTCGCAGCGGTGGCAAAGGATGGAATTGAAGTAAAAGCCAGGGCCAAGGTAACCGTTCGGGCAAACATCGATCGCCTGGTTGGTGGGGCCGGTGAAGAAACAATTATTGCCAGGGTTGGCGAAGGAATAGTAACTACGATCGGTTCATCTGACAATCACAAAGTTGTTCTTGAAAATCCTGACCGTATTTCCAATACGGTATTAAATAAAGGTCTTGATTCTGGAACGGCTTATGAAATATTATCTATTGATGTTGCTGATGTTGATGTCGGTAAGAATATTGGAGCCCAACTTCAAACAGATCAGGCCGAAGCGGATAAGCGTATTGCCCAGGCCAAGGCAGAAGAACGCAGGGCTATGGCTGTAGCTAAAGAACAGGAAATGGTGGCTGCGGTCCAGGAAATGAGAGCGAAGGTAACTGAAGCGGAAGCAGAAGTGCCAAAAGCATTGTCCCAGGCGCTGCGTGATGGCAACCTGGGTGTGATGGATTATTACCAGCTGAAAAATGTAATGGCTGACACCGATATGCGTGAGAGTATTAGTAAACTCGGCAAAGAAGAACATCAGGACGAAGGACAGTAAAAGGCTGGAGGTGCCTACTCTTGGAAGGCATTCTAACATTAATTATAATAATCATTATTTTTAATCTCTTTAATTTTTTAACCAGGTCTTTAAAGGGTAATCGTTCCAATCAAAAAGGCAGGGACCTGGCTAAAGAACAAGAGCTACTAACAGATCATCCCGGGCAGATAAATGCCGGCCGGGATGAAGATGAAAAATCATACAATGCCTTTTTTGATATGCAGCAATATGAAGATCATGTAAATAGCAAAGTGGAAGCTTACCCGAAAGAAGAAACAGCTAGGCCAGTTGTTGAAGAAACTAAACGAAAAAAGATCAAAAAGAAGGCTTCTTCGACGAGGTTGTCCGGCAATCTAGAGCAGTTGTTAACCCAAAAAGATCCGCTTTTAACAGCATTTATCTTTCATGAAATCATCGACCCTCCACGCACCCGGCGCCGCAAGCCATAGTTTGCAGTTATTTCTTGATAAAAAAACAAATGAAGCTTATAATTTTTATCGCAGGTTATTTCCCAATGGAAGGAGCATTTTATTGATTGGCAGACACTAATACAAGCAGGACTATTTTACTAAACAGCGTTGATGAGTCAGTGCAGCTGCTCGGTAATCACGATATACATTTTAGCCTGATAGAAGAACGCTTTGATGTTCACCTGGTTCCCAGGGGTCATGAGTTGTTTATCGAAGGCAGTCCGGAACATGTTGAAACTGTTTATGTCATGTTACAGGAGCTGCTGGAGCATATCAGGAAAGGTCACCTGCTGTCAGGGCGTGAATTTGAGTATGCGCTCAGGCTGGCCGAGCAGGGTGAAGTCAACCAAATTCGCTCTCTTTTTAGCGACCTGGTTTTAGTCACCCACCGGGGGAAACAGATAAGGCCGAAAACAGTGGGCCAGAAGTATTATCTTGAAGCAATCAGGCGCAATGATATAGTACTGTCAATCGGGCCTGCAGGTACAGGTAAAACTTATCTGGCCCTGGCAATGGCAGTTGATGCTTTAAAGAACAAACAGGTTCAGCGGTTAATTTTAACCCGCCCCGCTGTTGAAGCAGGAGAACACCTGGGTTTTTTACCTGGTGATTTCCAGGATAAAGTTGATCCCTACCTCAGGCCAATTTATGATGGGCTTTACGATTTGCTGGGTGTCGATATGTTTCAGAAATACCGTGAAAAAGGTATAATAGAGATAGCACCTCTTGCTTATATGCGGGGGCGAACCCTTGATGATTCTTTTGTGATCCTTGACGAAGGGCAAAATGCCACATCGGAGCAGATGAAAATGTTTCTGACCCGTCTGGGATTTGGTTCAAAGGCAGTTATTACCGGGGATATAACTCAGATTGACCTGCCAAAGGGCCGTTATTCAGGGCTTCAACTGGCGCCAAAGATTTTAAAAAACATTGAAGGTATCGAATTGATTTATATGACCGAAAAAGATGTTGTCAGGCACCCGCTTGTTCAGAGTATTATAAAAGCTTACGAGAAGTTTGAGGCTGAGAGGGAACATGATGAAAAAAAGAAAAATATTTAGTGACCTTTTCAATCGGTCAATAGCTTTTAAGGATAATATTCGCCTGCAGAAACTGCTTATAACATTAACCCTCTTCCTGGTTATTTATGGGCTGCTGATTATAGTAAGTATGCCTGCCCGTTACGATCTTACGGTTGGGAGACCCAGCCCCAGAACAATTTACGCGCCACGCGATTTTATAGACGAGTACAGCACTGAACAGCTCAGGGAACAGGCTGCCGGTGCCGTGCCTGATGTTTATGATTACAACCCTGCAGTTTTGGAAAGGGCGCTAAGGGAAATAGGAGTATTCTTTGACCGTGTTGTGGAAATTAAGGATAACCCCGACTTAGGGTCGGATCAGAAAGTGGATATGGTACTGCGGGAAATACCGGGAGATTTACCTTATTCCACGGTAGAAGCCTTTGTAGCTGCAGACAGGGCAACTTTAAGAGATCTGCAAGGCCGTTTAAATAATACTGTACAAAATGTTTTTGAAGATGGTATCAGGGAGAATGAAGTAGATAGTGCGATGCGGCAGATATCCCAGGAAGTTGCCCTTTATCCTTTCAGTGCCAATCTGAAAAGGGTTGCTGAAACTGTCATAGAGCCATATGTTTCTAAAAATATGAATTACAATGCCCAGGCAACTGAAGAACTAAGAGAGCAGGCCAGGGCTGAGGTGGAGCCTGTTATAATACTTCGCAATACACTTTTGGTTAGTGAGGGAGAACCGGTAACGGAGAGGCAGATGGCCCAGCTGGAAACTTTAGGCCTGATCCGTGGTCAGCAGGCAGATTATCTTGGTTACATTGGTCTGTTTACGCTCCTTCTAATTATTTTTATCCTGGTTGGAATATATATCTATATTTTTGTCAATGAAGTATATACAAAGCCTAATCTTTTAACCTTAATGGGACTTATATTTATTATCACCATGATTTTTGCTGTTGCTGCGACTTATTTTTCCGGCTACCTGATTCCTGTTGCCATTGGCGTTATTTTAATCACCGTTATGTTTGGTTATAAACTTGCCGTGATTATTAACCTGGTCCTGGCACTAATGGTCGGGCTTATTACCGGTGGCGATTTTACTTTTATCCTTGTTGCTTTGGCAGGAGGACTCGTATCGATTTATGCTGTCACCCGCTTAAGTCAACGTAGTGACCTGGCCCGGGCCGGTTTTTATGTGGTTGTAACTAATGTGGCTGTGATTATTTCGACACACCTGTTTTTTGGCAATGTAAGCTTTGAACCTGATTCACTGGTTAATCTGGGTTACAGTATGGCTGCAGGAGTTGGCAATGGTCTGCTTTCAGCAGTTGTAGCGATAGGAATGCTGCCATACCTGGAAAGCTTATTCGGGGTTACCACTTCAATTACTTTACTGGAACTATCAAACCCCAATCATCCTCTGCTGCGTCAAATGCTAATGAAGGCTCCGGGAACCTATTACCACAGTATGATGGTTTCCAACCTGGCTGAAGCTGCAGCCGAAGCAGTCAAAGCAGATACTTTGCTGGCCAGGGTCGGTTCTTACTACCATGATATCGGCAAGCTGAAAAGGCCATATTTTTTCTCAGAAAACCAGCTTTCAGGAGAAAATCCACACACCAAGCTTTCTCCTAATTTAAGTGCCCTGATTATAGGAGCACATCCAAAGGATGGAATGGAACTGGGACGTAAACATAAACTACCTGAAGATATCCTTGATGTTGCGCAGCAGCATCATGGTACAAGCATGATTTCGTTCTTCTACCAGCAAGCCCTTGAGAACAGCGAAAGGGAGAAAGTATCGGCTGATAAATTCCGCTATGAAGGACCAAAACCACGCAGTAAAGAAGCTGCAATTATTATGCTTTCTGATGCAGTTGAAGCCGGTGTGCGCTCACTTTCAAAACCGACCAGCAACAGGGTGGAAACAATGATTAAAAGAATGATCAGGGAGAAGCTGGAGGATGGCCAGCTGGATCAGGCTGACTTAACCCTGAAAGAACTTGACCAAATTGCTGATGCCTTTGTTTATATTATGTCCGGTATCTATCATTCTAGGATTGAATACCCGGAAAAAGCTTTAAAAGCTGAGCTTGAAAGGAATGCTGCTGTCAAGTGAGTATAAACCTGGTTTGCCTGAGAAAAGAATCATTACCGCCTGACCTTTTTTTTAAACATCTGGTAGATGTTTTGGATGACCTGTTGATCGAAAGCTCCCTCGGAGAGGGTGAAGTTAATCTGATTATTACCGGGGATGAAGAGCTTGAAAGGCTTAACCGTGAATACAGGGATAAAGAGGGGCCCACTGATGTACTTTCATTTTCCTACCTGGAGCCCGGCAGGGAAGAGATCCAACAGGGCAAAGATTTTGCGGTTGGTGATATTTATATTTCCCTGGACCGGGCTTTAACCCAGGCCGAAGAAGCGGGCACAAAAGCTGAAATGGAAATTGCCCTGCTTGCCATACATGGTTTACTGCACCTTGCCGGTTATGATCATGACACTGAAAGTGGTGCGGAAGTTATGCGCCAGATAGAACAGGAAATGCTGTCCTCTTTGAAAAGCAGGATAAAAGGTGAGCAGTAGATGAAAAAAGTTTTATTAAGTTTAAAAAACGCCTGCCATGGCCTGGTTTACTGTTTTAAGACACAGAGGAACATGTCAATACATGCTTTTATTGGACTGATAGTTTTGATTGCAGGGGCCTTTTTAAGAGTACCCTTATCAGGTATGCTGCTGTTGTTAACTGCGATTATGGTAGTTCTTGTTGCCGAAGCTTTTAATACGGCAATTGAAAAAACAATTGATCTATATACAAAGGAGCGCAATCACCTGGCACAGGTTGCCAAGGACGTTGCCGCCGGTGCAGTTTTAATGACAGCCCTATTTGCCGTAATAGTAGGTTTGGCTGTGCTTGGTCCGCCTTTGTGGGGCATTATGAGACATACACTGCTTTAAAGCTAACAATACAGGTAGTGCTATGTTGGAGGGATGAAAGTGATAAAACTCCGGCAGTCCGGCCGACATTCTCCCTTAAAGGATAAATTGCCTTTTTTGATCCTTTTTTTACTATTTGTTAATACGGCATTAATCGGTTTTGGCTACTTGTTGTTTTTTACTCCAGCAGAAGATGATGAAACATCTTTAATGTATAAACGCGAGGTAGCAGTCGCAATCTCTGAATATAATTATCGCCTGGCTGGTGAGTTAGATGTTTATGAAATTTTTGCTGTCCGTGAAGCCCTGGCTGACTACAATCATGCGCTGGAAATGGCATCAAATAGCAGTGAACTAATCCAGGTTATAGTTACGGAAGGGTATGCAGCCCAGGACATTATCTATGCTGAGGCAGAAGGGAGACTTAAAGAAAGAGTCCTTATTGCTGTAAATAATGATGCCAGGGTTAGAAAAACACTTGATGAGGTAAACCTTTTAATCCGTATTGTAGACGATCAGGTTGCCGTCATGCCTGAGCAGTTCCTGGATCATGGCACGGTAAAACATATCCAGCAGATTTTTTCACCCGGAAGATTCAGCGGTGTGCAGCTCATTGATATAAAAGTTGAAAATGGTATCGGTTCACTGGTTAGAACTCAAACTGATCAGGATCAACTGCGCAGTCTGAGCGAAGACCTGGAAACAGTTAGAGCTGCTTTACACGATACCATGGTTAAATCCGGATTTGCAGAGATGGTTGGGCCGGGGATAAGCCTGATGGTTTATGATGCCGCAGAGACAACAGGGAGTGATTCCCTGGTTCATGATGCAGATGTGCGAGATCTGGTTAATGAACTCTTCAGTGCAGGTGCCAGGGGGGTCAGTGTTGGTAATCAGCGTTTAACAGCAACCAGTGCCATACGCTGCAGTGGCCCGCTGGTCATGGTAAACTACAGGCAGGTGCCGACCAACCCGGTCGTTATTGAGGCTGTCGGTAATCCCGATCTTTTGATAAGCGGCCTTAACCTGATCATAGGAGATCTTAAGCGAACAAGGGGCCTGGAATTTGAAATTAATACATCCGGCTTCATAAAACTTCCAGCATATACAGAAGAAGAGTAAACAGGGGAGGTTTTTTAATGAAAGCAGAAACAGTCCTGGCTGCAGCACGTTCGGCACGATACAGGGCTTATGCTCCATATTCGGGCTTTCCGGTAGGTGCAGCTATACTTACTGCAGACGGGGCTTTATTTACCGGTTCTAATTTAGAAAATGCATCTTCAAGTGTTACTATTTGCGCAGAAAGAAATGCCCTTTATTCTGCTGTTCATGCCGGTCATAGAAGTTTTGAGAAAATTGCCGTATTTGCAGATAACCCTAATCCGGTAACTCCCTGCGGTTCATGTCGTCAGGCACTTTGGGAGCTGGCAGGGAACCTGGAAGTAATAACCGGAAACTTGCAGGGTGATATTTCCACTTTTTCTCTTGATGATCTTTTACCACATCCCTTCGGAATTTCATCATGGGATAATAACCCTCTTGAAAAAGATATGGTTGCCAGTGATGAAGAGTGGCGTATATCTTTAACAGTTTACCCGGTTGGCTATGTCCTTAATGAATTTCCTTCTACCCGGAGCATTCCTGATAATTATAAAGAACTGATATCACAGGTTGTTGTAAATCCTGATCTGGAAGACGGATTATATCGTCTTGATGAAGAGCATGAACTCAATATAGTATCTTACCTGCACAAAGCTGAGGGTTATAATCTTAAGGATAAGCGCAGCGGCAGGAATGATGAAATTTACGGAGTATTCGCCTGTCGTGCTCCATTTCGGCCCAATGCCCTGGCCCTGTCCAGGGTTGATTTGCTTGAGATAAATAAAAATGTTTTGACCGTTCGCGGCCTTGATTTGATTAATGGAACACCCGTTATTGATATTAAAACAGTTATGCCAGAAGAAGAAGGTTAAAGCGATGCATCGTTCAGGCTTTACTGCCTTAATTGGCAGGCCCAATGTTGGGAAATCGACTCTTTTAAATGCCCTGGTTGGCGAAAAGATTGCTATTATGTCTGATCGTCCACAGACTACCAGGAATCAGATCCGGGCAGTTTTAACCCGACCTGAATACC
>PXFD01000037.1 GCA_003564505.1 Syntrophomonadaceae bacterium | reverse complement strand
TGGTAAGTGTTCAAATTTATGACAGATGAAACGTCCCCCCCTGCCTTATGAGTCCTACCTAAATAATGATTACTACTATTAATGTTTAGAAGGTTTTTAAATAAAATAATTTTTCATATTGTTTAATTGTGCAATTTTTATTATAATTAGAATTAATTAGTTAACAGCTATTAATCTATTACGAGGAGGGCTTATACCTATAGTGGGAAACAAAGAAAAATACCTTGAAAAACCATGGCTGCAGAGTTACCACCCTGATGTAACGGCAACAGTTGAGATTCCGGAGAAGAACCTAGTCGAGCTTTTCGATGAGTCTGCCCAAAAATACGCCAACCAAACGGCGGTTATTTTTTATGGCAGCAAAATCAGTTTCAAGCAGCTGCAGGACGAAGTGAACAGTTTCGCCACGGCCTTATCCGAACTTGGCATCAGCAAGGGCGATAAGGTTGCTCTTTATCTTCTAAACAGCCCCCAGTACATAATTGCTTATTTCGCTATTTTAAAGGTTGGGGCAACAGTTACACCAATCAGTCCGGTTTATACCAGCAGCGAAGTTAAGCATCAGCTTACTGACAGCGGCGCCCGGACACTGGTCTGCCAGGACATCCTCTATGATAATATTTCTAAAACCGGGCTTAAGCTGGACCGGATTTTTCTGACCGGAGTCAGCGATTACCTGCCTACCATTCGCCGCATGATTGGGAAGAGTATCCTTCGCAAGGCATACAGTGAGCTGGAAGTCCCCCTGCCCAGGCTTAACGAAAAAGACGGTTTCTACCGCATGAAAGACCTGATCAAGAAGACCAACCCAAATCCGCCAGCTGTGGATATTGACCCCGCTGTTGATCTTGCTTCCCTCCCTTACACGGGTGGAACAACGGCCCAACCCAAGGGAGTTATGCTGACCCACCGCAACCTGATTGCCTGCCAGAGGGAAATTAAAGCTGCCTGGCCTATCCTCGAAGAGGGTAAAGAAGTTGTCCTGGCTTTCCTACCCTTTTACCATATTTACGGACAGGTTGTTGTAATGCTAAGCACTATACTCGACGGCGGCACCATGATCCTTTTCACTACACCTGATATTGACGATATTCTTTACTCAATGGAAAAGTACCAGGCCAGTTCATTTTTCGGGGTGCCTACATTTTTTGAATATCTCAAGGAATATGAAAAAACAGACCGGGTAAACTGGAAACGCCTGAAAATGATCACCTGCGGAGCCGATACTCTTCACAAGACCACCCTGGAAGACTGGACAAGGCGGACAAACAGTACTATTACTGAAGGATACGGAATGACCGAAACAAGCGGAGTCAGTCATGTCAACCCCCTTGACGGCAGCAGGCCCGGCTCCTTTGGCCTACCCCTGCCTAATGTTACCGCCGCTATAATAGACCCGGATACAAATGAGTTTTTGCCTGTAGGTGAAACCGGTGAAATGATCCTTCACGGCCCGAACATGATGCAGGGCTACTGGAACCGCGATGAAGATAACAAGAATATTTTTCTTGATGTTGATGGGATGCGGTTTATGAAAACCGGTGACCTGGTCAGGATGGACGAGGATGGTTACTTTATTTTCTACGATCGCTGCAAGGACCTGATCAAATACAAGGGTTATTCTGTTTTTGCCCGCGAAATCGAAGAAGTACTGTTCAAACATCCCCAGGTTAAAGCAGTCGGTGTGATTGGAGTTCCTGACCCCAAGGTAGGCCAGTATATTAAAGCCAATATAGTCCTCAACCCGGAAGCGCGCGGCAAAGTATCAGAGGAAGACATGGCTAACTACTGTAAGGAAAACCTGGCCCACTACAAGGTCCCGAAAGTAGTTGAATTCCGTGGAGAGCTTCCCAAAACCGATGTAGGAAAAATTTCACGCCGTGAACTAAGAGAAGAGCTCTCAGAGGAGGTCTAAATTTGAGTACTCCATTTTTCGAAGTTAAAAACCTGACTAAAAGCTTTGGTGGTTTGAAAGCAATAAACGATATTAGCTTTGAAGTGGCTCGGGATGAAATGATCGGCCTGATCGGGCCGAATGGGGCCGGCAAAACAACTTTGGTTCGCCTGATCATGAGCATCCTGCGTCCCGACAGTGGTTCGATCAGCTTAAGAGGGAGGGATATAACCCACTTGCGGACCTGGGATGTAGTAAAAGCAGGCATCGCCGGCACTTTTCAGACTACCCGCCCCTTTAGACGCCTGCCGATTATAGCAAACGTAATGGTGCCCTGCCTGGGGCCGCGTACTTCGAGGCGCGGAGAATGGGTTAAGAAAGTTGAAGCCAGGGCAATGGATGCCCTTGAGTTTGCAGGAATATCCGATTTGGCCATGGAACCGGCTTCACGTCTGTCGCAGGGAGACCTGAAACGCCTGGAAGTAGCCCGTGCCATAGCCACCGAACCGGAACTGCTCATACTAGACGAGCCCTTTGGAGGACTAACCCCCACTGAAACAGAACTGATGGCCAAATCTGTTCGCCGCCTGCACAAGGGCGGGCGTTTCGGCCGCCTGCACAGTGAGGGCGCCGCGATGATAATCATTGAACACAAGCTTTCGGAACTGATGAAAATTGTCGATCGGGTTGTAGTTATGGATTTCGGCAAAGTTATTGCAGTCGGCACACCCGATGAAATCATTAATAACGAGCTTGTAATCGAAGCATACATCGGCAAGGAGGTGGGCTAGATGCTGCTGGAGGTAAAAAACCTTTCTATTTCATACGACACGGCAACAATTCTAAATGATGTAAGCATCAGTGTGGACAGCGGGGAACTGGTCAGCCTGGTCGGACCTAACGGGGCCGGTAAATCAACTTTTATCCGCACCATTACCGGGTTGGTGCGCTGGGAAAGAGAAACCCTGAGAGGTACACGGTACGGTGATATAACTATCGAGGGATCCGTTGAATTCAACGGTGAACGGATCGATAATCTTCCTGCTCACGATATAGTCAAAAAGGGACTGATACACTGCCCGGAAAGGCGACGGCCCTTTACCGAAATGTCAGTGTTTGATAACCTGATGGCCGGCGCGTACCTGGTAAAGGATAAAAAGCAGGTACAGGACACTTTAGATGAAGTTTACAACATATTTCCGGTACTTAAAGAGCGGGGCACCCAGGTTTCAGGTACTCTCTCGGGAGGAGAACAGCAGATGCTGGCGATCGGCCGTTCCCTGATGGTAAAACCACTTCTGCTCTGTATAGATGAACCTTCCACCGGCCTGGCTCCCCAGGTCAAACAACTTGTTTTTGACAAGATCCAGGAGATCCAGGCTACGGGAATGACAATTTTATTGGTAGAGCAAGACGTAAATATGACCTTTGCCATGGCTGATCGCAATTATATTCTTTCGCACGGCAAAATTATAACCCAGGGGACCAGCGAAGAGCTGATGAAAGATGAAACAGTGCGCCAGTCATATCTCGGGCTATAAGGTTTCAAAGGGGATATAAGGTTTCAAAGGGGATATAAAAAGGTCTGATTTCTTAAAACACATATGCCGGGGCATATAACCCCGGCATTTGCTTTGACATATTACATTGTCTGCAAGACGCTTCTAGCGCATATCCGCAAAGCAGACCCTGCATTCTTTTCTGGTAACCGCGTTGCGCACTTTACAGCGTGGGCATTCCCGTTCAATTTTATCACGGATAAAAGTGGTAATTCCTTCCGGCATAACCCGCAGCACAAGCAGTACAATCAAGGCAAAAATAAGCATGCGATACTCAGCGGCCGCCCTTAAAATTTCCAGAGTAGGGTAAAGTATGAACACCCCGGCAACAGCTCCGTAAATAGTTGCTATGCCGCCAAATATAGTCCAGATAATGGCCTGAAAAGACATCAGGACAGCCAGCATCGAGGGACCGGCAATCCTCAGAAAGTGAGTGAAAAGTCCGCCGGAAATACCGGCAAAAAAACCGCTTAAGCAGAACGCAAGCAATTTAAACTTGATAGTATTTATACCGGAAGCGCGAACAGCAATTTCATCTTCCCTGATCGCATGAAATATTATGCCGATTTTGGAATCAGTTATTTTCCACATTATAAAACAAAGCACCAGCATAAGCACGACTGCGATATAATACTCGTGAATACGAAGAGCAGCCAGGCGTGTAATTCCTGATATGCCGAGCTCGCCTCCGAAGAAACCGGGAAAGACAAAAATAACTCCCATCAACATGATTGGAAAGGCCAGGGTAGCCAGGCCAAGGTAAGGGCCTTTAAGGCGCAGGCAGGGGATACCTACCAGGAGGCCTACCACTACAGCTGCCAGGGCCCCAATCGGAATGGTTATAAAAGGAGGCCAACCCAGGCGTAAGTTCAAAAGAGCAGTGGTATAAGCGGAAACGCCAAAGAAAAGAGCATGACCGAAGCTAACCTGCCCGACAAAACCGGAAAGCAAATCCCAGCTGGCTGCAAAAATTGCAAAAATCGCCGCTATGGCCAGGATTCTAAGGATATACATATCCTGGGTCAGGAGAGGCAACAGCAGCAATGCAATAACAAAAACCACCCCGATAACACGTGTAGGCAGAACCAGTATTTCATTGCGGATGTAGCGCAGGGCCATTTTTATTTCAGCCATAGGTTATCGCTCCCCTTCCAGGTAGACTCCGAAGAGACCTTCGGGTCTGACTACAAGGATTACCAGCATAATTGCCAAGGCAATTGCCACTTTTAAAAAGGCCCCTCCCGGCATCGTGAAAACAACGGTAACCTCAATAAATGCCAGGATCAGGGCACCGACAAAACTGCCCTTGATACTGCCCAGACCGCCCAATATGACTATAGCGAGGACAAGCACCAGTGGGTCGAGCCACATATGTGGCTCCAGTGTGTAGAGGGGGGCAACCATTACACCGGCTATTGCAGCCAGCCCCACCGATAAAGCCATCGTGGCGGCGGCAATGTTGGCAACATTCATGCCCATTAGATTTGCTATTTCACGGTCCTGGGCCGATGAGCGGATCGCTACACCAAGCCTGGTTTTCATTAGCACCAGCCACACTGCTACCAGCGATAAGCTGACCACACCTATGGTCAGAAGGTACTGGTATGATATACGGAGACCCAGCGGATTGATGTAACCGGAAACAATACTGGAAACCCCACGGTAATGGCCGCCAAATATAATAAGTATCAGCTCCTGGAAAACTAGAGCTACTGCTACCGTAATTATCAACACAGCTGTTTCATGCTCCCTGATCGGCTCCATAAATACGTAGTAAACAAAAACGCCAACCAGGGTAACAATGAGAATTGACAGCGGAATAGCTATTACCGGGTGCAGGGCCATAGAGGTGCCCGTGTAAAAAACTGCGTATGCTGCTACCATAAAAAAAGCGGTATGGGCAAGGTTGATGATCCTGGCGGCTCCAAAGATAAGGGAAAACCCTACGGCGAGCATGGCGTAGACTGCACCGTTCATTAAGCCGTAAACAAGAATATCACTTAACATGGCATATTCCTCTCATAAAAAAGTGGGTTTGATGTTTCAACCCGAGGAGCCCCGTAAAGGGGCCCCCCGCTTCTGTTACATTTGCAGCATATGCCGCTAAACTGTTAATAATGTTACTCCCTCCACTGCTCGAGAACATGAGGCGGAAGTTGATAAGGCACCATGCCTTCGTAACCGACTACCAGGTCGGGAGCGTTTTCAGGGTCAGGATACCATTCATAAGGCCAGGTTCCCAGGAGTTCGCCGTCCTGCCACTGGATCCCTACAGCAGTAATGTAACCCGGACCCCAGGTAACATCGTGATTTTCATCGAATACCAATCGGCCGGCGGCGCCGATTCGGTCAGTTTGTTCCATCTCGGCTATAACGGCATCTGTATCAAGTGTTCCCGCCCGTGTGGCTGCTTCTGTCAAAACGTAAACTGCCGTGTAGGTGTCAGCGTTGTAGTTGGGCAGCTGCCCGTATAAATCGACGAATTTCTCGATAAATGGAATTGTTTCAGGAGTGATTTCTGCATTCTGGGCAAAAGTATTGAGGGTGAAGTCGTAATCACCGAATCCGTCCGTTGCCGGATAGTAACCAGACTTCTGGGCCTCTACGTTAATGCCCACGGATGCGGCCGGAATTTCAAGCTCACCCCACTGCCGGCCGTAGGGAATGCCGACCGGGCCGGAAAAAATAGTGTAGATGATATGAGCGCCCGATGCCTCAACACCGCGCAATTCAGTTGTTACATCTGAAGCCGTGGCAGAGGGCCTGAAAGTTCCCACATGCTCCAGGCCAAGAGTCGGGAAAATCTGCGGGGCCATCTGAACCAGGGCCTCGTTCCATTCCAGCGCTTCTGCCAAAATAGCCACCTTGGGCTGTTCAATACCCAGTTCTTCGCGTACAGCCATCGCCACGTCATTGAGCATCAGGATGGTTACCGTAACCAGATCCGTGGATTTAATCGGGGTAACCCGGAAGAGATATTTCCAGGTATCGTAGTCTTCATCAATACGACCTTCCAGAAGCTCATTTGTGGCCGCACCGCATATTACAAATATTTTCTGGTAATCCACTACCACCAGGTCTGTATAGGGAGTAACCGCCTCTGTACGAAACCCGCCGATCAGAAAGTCCGGATCTTCAGAAATAATAACATTTTCCACAGCCGATACCGCACCCAGCGGATCCATAATCTCATCTGTTTCTACCTGGATCAGGTGAACAGAGTAAGTCTCATCACCAATGGTTACTCCACCTGCCTCATTAATCTCGTCCGCAGCCATTTCAGCACCCCACCACATCATTTCGCCCTGGATATTGGTCATGGGGCCAGTCACAGCGATCTTAATTTCACCGTCAAACTCTACATCATTTTCATCTTCCGCATCATCATCGGGAGGAGTAACTACTTCTTCTTCCTCATCCTCGACAGGATCCACCGGAGCACAACCAATCATCCCAATTGCCAGCGCAAATGCCAATAAGATGACTGCAAACAGTAAAAGCTTATTCTTCAATGAACAAACCTCCTCTTTTCGTGCCTAATGATCTTGAACGTGGAACCAGCTTGCTAAGCTATCTGTGATTTTAGGCATTCCCCCCTCAATAAATAGAATTTTTCACTATTAATTGACAGAATTATACCACAAACCAAAAAGCTTAACAATATTCAAATTCTTTTTTTGATTGTCAAATTAGGTAATTTAGAGATAATTGTATGTGGAAGTGCTTTACAAAAGGGTATTTTTATTCCGGGGCCGAAAAAGATTAATCATTATTTTCTTTGTCTGACAAAATTCGGAACTGCCGGTTTTATGCAAACGGTTTAACCAGATATACTTTTAACTCAAG
>PXFD01000057.1 GCA_003564505.1 Syntrophomonadaceae bacterium | reverse complement strand
TATCAGGACCAGATCCATGATAATCTTTACCGGCAATTTTGTCAATTTCGTCTAGAAAAACAATTCCCAACTGTTCCGCTCTTTTTAAAGCATCACCGGTAACAGCATCCATGTCAATCAAACGCTGCGCTTCTTCTTGCTCCAATATTTTTCTGGCTTCAGCAACACTGACTCTGCGTTTCTTCTTCTTTGGGGGAACAATATTGCCAAGCATATCTTGTAAATTGATACCCATTTCTTCCATACCCTGACCAGAAAATATATCCATCATCTGAGGCTTACGTTCTTCCACTTCAATTTCTATCATCTGATCTTCGAGTTCGCCGTTGAGATACCGCTCCCTGACTTTACGCTGTTCCTCTTTAGCCCGCTGCAAGCGCTCTTCAAAAGTAGTTTCATCTGCACTGTTTCCCGCTTCTTCCTGCACAGGGTTAGCCTGGAAAAGAAAACCCAATGGGTTAGCCGAGCGCTTTTTCCTCTGAGGCAGGGGAGCAATTATTTCAACAATCCGGTCATTGGCATTTTTAATAGCCTTATCCTTAACCACCAGCATCCGCTCGTTTTGCACAATATGGACAGCGGTTTCTACCAGGTCGCGAATCATTGACTCTACATCGCGCCCAACATAACCAACCTCTGTAAATTTCGTAGCTTCTATCTTGACAAAAGGGGCATTGACCAGTTTGGCCAGGCGCCTCGCTATTTCTGTTTTACCAACCCCGGTTGCTCCGATCATTATGATGTTCTTTGGAATAATTTCTTCCTGCAAATCTTCAGGAAGGAGTTTCCGGCGATACCTGTTTCTCAAAGCTACAGCTACGCAGCGCTTTGCATCTTCCTGTCCGATTATATAATAATTCAGTTGATCAACAATTTCCCGTGGTGTCAGTTCCTCAGTTGACATTAACAAACAACCCTTCTTCTACAATTCTTCAAGTATTATCTGATCATTGGTGTAAATGCATA
Source organism: Syntrophomonadaceae bacterium (assembly GCA_003564505.1). The sequence continues at coordinate 6,496 of PXFD01000057.1, read as the reverse complement.
CCTCTGATGCTATTTTTAAAGCTTCTTCGGCAATTTTGCCGGGAGAAAGCTCTGTATTACGCATTAAGGCACGGGCAGCCGACAAAGCATATGGCCCCCCTGAGCCAACAGCAGCAATTCCATCATCCGGCTCAATAACCTCACCGGTTCCCGATATCATCAGCAGACCATCTTTACCCGCTGCTATCATCAAAGCTTCCAATCTTCTCAGCACCCGGTCAGTACGCCACTCTTTTGCCAATTCGACGGCAGCCCGAACCAGGTTGCCCTGGTAGCTTTCTAGTTTGCCTTCAAACTTTTCACAGAGAGTGAGCGAGTCTGCGGCAGCACCGGCAAAACCAACAACAACTTTATCCCCATAAAGTCTGCGTACTTTTTTGGCGCTGTTCTTAATAATTGTATTGTTGCCAAAAGTAACCTGGCCGTCTCCCGCCACAGCTACCTCTTCACCTTTTTTTACTGCAACTATTGTTGTTGCCTGAATCATATTCTTGCCGCCTTTTTTATCTTCGTGGAAAAGTTGACCTGTAAACCTCATTCAACTTTTCCCGGGAAACATGAGTATAGACCTGAGTGGTTGATAAACTGACATGTCCCAAAAGTTCCTGAACCACTCTAATGTCTGCACCGGCATCTAACAAATGTGTCGCGAAAGAATGCCGTAAAGAATGGGGTGAAATACCAGTTTTATGGGAGACCCTGCGGATATATTTTTGAAAATTATCCCGAAATCCACGATCACTAATTGGTTTCCCCCACTTATTAAGAAAAAGTTCCCTGAACTGCCGACCCTGCTTTTCACAAGCTTCCAATTTAGGGCGGGCATTTTTCATGTAATCAAGTACCAGGCCCGCTGCAATTGTCCCTATCGGCACAATTCTTTCTTTTCTGCCTTTCCCATAAACTTTGACCAGCCTCTCTTCAAGTTGTATGGAATGTATATCTAACTTAACAAGTTCGCTTACTCTTAAACCTGAAGAATAAAGTAATTCAAGCATCGTCCGATCACGAAGTCCCAACATGGTGCTGCCGTCAGGAGCTTCAAGCAGGGCAGATACTTCATGATAATAAAGGAACCTTGGCAGATTTTTTCCCTGCTTCGGTCGGGCAACTGTAGACCATTTTGCCCCGTTTACAAAACTTTCCTGTTGTAAAAAAAACAAAAAAGAACGCGTCGCAGAAAGCTTGCGCGCAATTGTACTGCGGGTATATCCTTTATTCCTTAGCTCTGCCAGAAAACGGCGCAATGTCTGGTGATCTGTTGCCTTCAAAGCTTCTTCGCTATCACCTTCCAGTTCAAGAAACTGCAGGATATCATTCCTGTAAGCCTGCATCGTTAAAGGTGATGCGTTTTTAAGATCATATAGATAAACTATATACCGTTCCAGCCAATCATATACCGTCACAACGCAACACCTATATTATCCTAACACAACTAATTTGCTTATGCAAGCAAATAGAGTTGTTTTTTAAAAAATTCCACCTATTCAAATTCAATTGTCTAAAACTGCTATTTTTAAATGAAAAAAAATTGACCGTAAATATATTATCATACTTTGTTAAATTCGGGAAAAATATTTACCAGGTGTCTGGCGAATGGTTTTCTTCAATTCGAGGGATAATAATAAAGTAGTAACTTCAGAAGCTTTAAGTTTGCTCTCCTGGATAATCTTATCGATATGCATAGGTTGATAGGGTATTATATTTAATAAAGATTTTTCCTCTTTACCCAGGCTGTTTTCTATAAACTGCATCTCCAGCTGCTGACCGTTTTCCCGGTTTTCAGCTGCATCAATATAAATTTCTTCCAAAATATCTGCAGCTGACTCGACCAACCGGGCTCCTTCTTTAATTAAACGATGTGATCCACGGCTGTAGGGACTTCCGATGTTGCCGGGAACAGCAAATACTTCGCGATTTTGTTCCAGGGCAAAGTTTGCCGTAATAAGGGCACCGCTTTTTGCTGTTGCCTCAACTACCAGCGTTCCCAGTGATAAACCACTGATTATCCTGTTGCGCTGTGGAAAATGTGCAGGCAGGGGAGTTGTCCCGGGAACAAACTCGCTGACAACAACTCCATTATTTGCTATTTGCTCCATCAGATCTTTGTTCTGAGGGGGATAACAAATATCTACACCGCAACCTAAAACGGCAACGGTATAACCGCGCCCATCCAGGGACCCTTTGTGGGCTGCTGTATCAATACCCAGTGCCATACCGCTCACAATTGATACACCATTCTCCGTTAGTTCAGAAGCCAGTTTATTGGCTGCTTCACGCCCATAAAAAGTACATCTTCGGCTGCCAACAATAGCTATTGCAGGCTTATCAATTTCTGCCAGAGAACCACGATAGTATAAAAAAGGCGGGTGTGATATCTGTTTAAGTAAAGCAGGATATTCCGGACATAATGGTGAAACACATTTAATTCCTCTAGCCTGGAGCTCTGACCAGGCTTTCCAGGGGTCAATTCTTGACCGCTCATTTTGCAGCTGTTTACAACCGTCAGGAAAATTCAAAGCAGTGTTCAATTCAGCAGGAGAAGCGTTCCAGGCATTTTCTGCCGACTCAAATTGATCCAGCAAAGCAGGAATACGCCTTGCGCCTAGCATGGAAATATAGTTTAGTGCGTTGTAGTAGATTAGATCATTTTTTTCTTTATTCATCGCTTGGCAGGTCTCAACCGAGAGAAGTTACCCCCTCCCCTTTCAACTGTTCCAGGACATCTTTTGCCTCTGCAAATTCAGGTAGCTTGCGGCACAACAAACCATACTCAAGGCTATCAACCAGGGCAATCCAGCTGGCTTCAATAATGTTGGGCGATACTCCGACTGTACCCCAGGTTTTTTGATCATCACTCGACTGGATTAATACCCGAACCTGTGCACCTGTTCCATCTACCCCATCAATAACGCGAACTTTAAAGTCAACTAACTTGATCTTTTTCATGGCCGGGTAGAAACCCTCTAAGGCCTTACGCAGGGCATTGTCAAGAGCGTTTACAGGACCGTTACCTTCGGCAGCGGTGTGAACCTGTTCATCGCCCACACGAACTTTTATTGTAGCCTCGGAATACAGCTGACCGTCCTCCCTTTTTTCAATGATCATTCTGAAACCTTCAAGTTTAAAAAGGGGCGTATAAGCTTTCATCATTTTTAATATAAGCAGCTCGAAGGAACCTTCAGCGCCTTCAAACTGGTATCCGTAGTGCTCCATTTCTTTAATCCGCTGCAGGACTGAAGCAATTTCCGGTCGGCCTTTATTGAGTTTAAGCTCATTATTACTGGTTTTTAAGCTGATACTACTCCGTCCGGCCAGTTCCGAAACCAGGATCCGTCTCTTATTGCCTATTAGTTCCGGCAGGGCGTGTTCGTAGGTTTCCGGCTTCTTGCTTACCGCATCAACGTGAACTCCGCCTTTATGCGCAAAAGCATTAAATCCTACATAGGGCTGCTGATCGGCCGGAGCGATATTAGCCAGTTCGGCAACAAATCTTGAAAGAGCGGTTAAACCTTTCATTTGTTCTTCGGAAACTACCTTATAGCCCATCTTTAACTGCAGATTCGGCATTATCGTGCAAAGATTGGCATTACCGCAGCGCTCACCATAACCATTAATAGTGCCCTGGACCTGGGTTACTCCCTCACGTACCGCCAGCAGTGAGTTGGTTGTTGCCATACCGGCATCATCGTGGACGTGGATTCCCAGGGGTATATTTGCTGTCTCTTTTACAGCAGTTAAGATGGAAGGCAATTCCCAGGGCAACAACCCACCATTGGTATCGCAGAGAACCAGAACATCGGCACCACCTTCAGCAGCTGCTTTCAGGGTGTCGAGAGCATATTCCGTATTGGCCTTGTAGCCGTCAAAAAAATGTTCCGCATCGAAAAACACTTCCCGGCCCATTGACTTCAAGTAGCTTATCGTGTCTTTAATCATAGCCAGGTTCTCATCCAAAGTTGTCTTTAAGGCATCACGCACATGAAAATCCCAGCTTTTACCGAATATTGTTACTGTTTCTGTCCCTGAATTAACCAGGGCCTGGATATTCTGGTCTTCTTCTATGGCGACTCCGGGTCTGCGGGTGCTGCTAAAAGCACAGATGCGGGAATTTTTAAAACTGATCTTAGAAGCGCGTTTAAAAAACTCTATATCTTTCGGATTTGAGCCCGGCCAACCGCCTTCTATATATTTAATCCCAAAGTCATCAAGCTTTTCGGCAATTTTAAGCTTATCGGATACAGAGAGGGATACACCTTCCCGCTGAGATCCATCTCGTAAAGTGGTGTCGTATATATCTATATTCCGCATACCTTTCCCTCCGCTTGCACAATCAAATCAATATAATAAGATGTATTATACTATAAGGGTTTATGAAGTGTCCAATTGTTTTAAAATCTGGTTAGAAACCGCTATCGTAATTGATCAACTGGTAACATTCGGGCGGCAGTTCCCTTAAGAAAAGTGAAGGGCCTTCAGATACAGCCCCATAGGAGCGGTAGTCCTCACGATAAGTGCTAAGATAAAGAAAACGGCGAGCCCTGGTTGCTGCAACATAAAATAGGCGGCGCTCTTCATCAAGGCTTTCACTGTCAGCCCTTTGGCCGGGAAAGTGCCCCTGGTTCATGCCGATGATAAAAACAGCATCCCATTCCTTGCCCTTGGCGCTGTGAATGGTAGATAACGTTAATTGCCCATCACCTGTATGTTGAGCCGCGGTGGTGTCGGCAAAAACCGATTCTTCCAGGGCCAGGGACTCCAGAAAGTCTGCCAGGCTATCAAACCTTTCTGCATAAATCATCAATCTTTCCATGCCACGTAACCTTTCATCATATTGATCCGGATAATTTTGTTTGAGCATGTAATCGTAGTTTAGTTCCAGCACCGATGATATAAGGTGCGGCACATTCTCTTCCCTGTTCTTGTAGACTGCACCCAGGGCAATCATTAAATTTTCCCATCCCCTTTTACCGCGTGACGGGCTTTCTTTACCTTCAAGGGCGGCCAAAAGAGGGTTCTCATAACCTTTCAGTTTAACCCAGAGCTTGTCAAACCCGGCCGGGCCTAATCCCTGCTGGAGAACAGCGATACGCCTCCAGGAATTCTCGTCACTGGGGTTATATATTACTTTTAAGTAGGCCAGGAGATCTTTAATATGCGCCTTCTGAAAAAACTTGACTCCACCGTAAGTCTTATAACTTATGCCTTTTCGGGATAATGCGAATTCTACCTCAGGAGTCAGGTAAGAGCTGCGGTACAGCACAGCGATTTCATTCAAAGAGACACCATTATTCTGCAGTTCCCAGATACTTTGCAAAACAAAAGAAGCCTCCTGCCGGGCATCAAATACTTTTGCCACAGCAGGCTTGGCACATGATGGATTAGTCGAAAAAAGTTCTTTATGCAGCTGCTGCCGGTTATTCCTGATTGAACAGTTGGCCAGCTCGACAATTTCCGGGGAACTTCGGTAGTTTTGCTCCATCCGCACAACCTGGCAGAGAGAGTAACGTTCTGGGAAAGATAAAATATTGCCGATATCAGCATAACGAAAAGCATAAATCGATTGGGCATCATCTCCGACAACGCAGATCGAAGCCGAGCCGGCAAAGAGGTCTATCAAACTGGCCTGGATAACATTTGTGTCCTGAAATTCATCTACCAGGACATGCTTAAAACGCCTGCGGTACTGTTCAGCCACCTGGGGGTTACTTTCAAATAGATCAAGCCAGCAAAGCAGAAGGTCATCAAAATCAAATGCATTGCTTTCCTGCTTTCTTTTCTCGTAAAGCTCTGCTGCATTTTTTACCACATCAAGGTATTCAAGGCGATAGGGGTAATCCTCTTCCATCACATCTTTTACGGGCATGGCTGAATTCCGAGACTGGCTGATTATTCTACCCAGCAAGCTTCGCTTCATGATTAGCTTCCTGTCCTCATCATCTATGGACATATCAGAGAGGATCTGTTTTAACTGAATCCTGGTATCATCCTCATCAAATATCGTAAAGTTTGGTGTCCTGCCAACCAGGGCAGCGTGCTTTCTTAGAATACGTGCCCCAATACTGTGAAAAGTACCGGCCCAAAGGTTATAAGGGAGATAACCAAGCAACCCTTCCAGGCGTTCTTTCATTTCACCGGCAGCCTTGTTGGTAAATGTTAATAAAAGCAGTTGCTCCGGCTGAATCCCGCTCTTGATCAAATGTGCAGCCCTGTAAATCAAGGCTCTCGTTTTCCCTGAACCCGGACCGGCCAACCCAAGCAGGGCAGGATCCTCACTGGTCGCAAATTCAAACTGGGCAGGGTTTAGCTCATGTTTAAGTAAATCAATCCATTCCGGTTCTGTGGAAAAATGTCTGCTGTGAATATTATCGCTACTCAATTATCCTGGTTCCTTTCTAGATTAGTATTGTGCGGATCATAACACATTTTTGGCACCAGAACCACCAATTTAATGCCTCTATTTACTGGACAAGCAGCATTGATTGGGATAAGATTA
>PXFD01000122.1 GCA_003564505.1 Syntrophomonadaceae bacterium | reverse complement strand
CTGATGCCCGGTTCGGGCAAATGAAAGGAATTTATCGCACCAGGGTTGGATATACCGGGGGCAGCCTTGAAAACCCCACGTACCATAACCTGGGCGAACATACCGAGGCTTTCCAAATTGATTATGATCCAGGACAGATTTCATATGAAGATATCCTGGAAATATTCTGGGACAGCCACAATCCCACAGGCAGGGCACTGTTAAGGCAGTACATGCCGGCTGTCTTTACCCATAACCAGGAACAGCTGGATGCTGCTCTAAAGAGCAAAGCCGTGCTTGAGGAAAAATTAAACAGTGAAATAAACACACCGGTTGTTATGCTTGATGTTTTTTATCTGGCCGAGGATTATCATCAAAAATATTACCTGCAAAACAACCGGGAACTGCTTGCCGAGATGGAAGCTTACTACCCTGAACTTGATGACTTTATTAACTCTACCGCTGTTGCCCGCTTGAATGGCATTGTCGGCGGTTATGCCAATGATCTGCTGATAAAAGAGGAGCTTGACAGCTACGGTTTGTCCGATCAGGGGTTGTCAGTTCTCCAGCGCTATCGTTAAATAAAAAGGGGGTTAATCGGCTTGGAAATATATGTTTTGTTATTGATTGTAGCACTTTTTATTCTCAATCTCGGCTTAATTGCCTGGTCGGTGTCAGATTTGTTACAGAGGGAAAAGGTTAAGTACCTGCCCAAGGTAGCCTGGCTTTTTATTATTGCCCTCATATTTTTCGGGGGCGCATTGTATCTTCTGGTCGGCCGGGATAAAAGCAGCGAAGTGGTAGAAGTAAAGTAGATTTAACAGAGCACGCAGCGATTTAAAGGTAGATCCCGCATTATAATTTTCAGGGCTTAAAAATATCGCAACTGCCAAGCCTGCTATAGGAAACTGAAGCGATCCGCGAGCGCAGTTTTATAAAGGGCAGTGCAATTGAATATAGATGAGCGGAGACAAAATTAATTCAGTTAAGGTAACGAACTTATTTATGAACCAGACTGTCGCATTAAAACCCGATACAAGAAATTACATCTGGACGCCATCTGCACTGGTTGGCCAAGAATTGAAGCTGGAAAAAGATATTTTGCTTGAAATCAGCGGCGGCCGGATAGAATCGTGTCAATCTGTGAGAAAGGATGACCTGCCCATAGAAATAACAGGCCATCCTTATTTTTATGCCCTGGATGAAGGATTAACCCTGCTGCCGGCTTTAATAGATGCCCACGTTCACCTGGCCCTTGACGGAATTGATTTTAACCGGGCCCGTGAGCAGTGGGATGACCAGGGTGCCTGGCAGGCCAGGGTCGAAGCCGATATAGAAAAGACGCTCTGCTCTGGAATAGCCTCGGTTCGTGACGGCGGGGATGTGCGGCAGTTAAATCTCAGGATAAAAAAACAAGTTCAAAAGGGAAGATATAAAAAGTTAAATGTTACTGCAACTGGACAGGCGGTCAGGGTGAAAGGTGGTTACGGGTCATTCCTGGGCCGTGAGTACGAAAGCGCTAATTCTATTCCCGGGCTGGTTGATATAGTAGCGGCATCCGGAGCAGACCAGCTTAAAGTAGTTGTTTCCGGGGTGGTCAGCTTTTACCGTTACGGTATGGTCAAAGGGTTAATCATGCCCGCAAAGGAATTGCGCATTATTGTTGAAGAGGCCCATAGTCACGGGTTAAAAGTTATGGCCCATGCCAGTTCAGACGGGGCAGTGGAGCGAGCGGCCCGGGCCGGTGTAAACTCAATTGAGCACGGCTATTTCGTTCGCCCCGGAACTTTGCAGCTGATGGCCGAAAAGAAAATTGCCTGGGTGCCAACTATTATCCCCGTAGCAGCTCAAACCAGGGATCCTTTCTTTAAGCTTTGGACCCGGGAAGAAATTGATACAATTACCAGGATTTATCAAGAACAAATTGGAAAGCTTAAACTGGCTCTTGAATTTGGGGTGCCCCTGGGAGTAGGCACCGATGCCGGGGCTGCCGGGGTCAGGCATGGAACAGCCCTGCTTGAGGAAATGCTGCTCTATGCTCAGGGCGAATTAAGCAGCAGGGAAATTTTACAGGCAGCAATCGCGACAAACTCAAAGATTCTTGGCCTGGAAAAAGACTTTGGGACTTTGGCTCCAGGTTATAAGGCATCTTTAATTGCTGTAAAGGGTAACCCCACCGATAATTTAAACGCTCTCCAAGCGCTCCACATTCACTTCATCTCAGAATAGCATGTATCACATTTTCGTATAATATAATAAATAATGAGGTCTCTGTGCTTTTCTAACTAGTTAATTGCTGTCCGGCATTTCCTGCTTTATAACGGCAGAGTCTTCCGGTTCCTGGTATTCCTGCGGCGCGGGCGCAAAACGGTTGGTACCCCATACCCCGGCTAATATAATTGCAGTGCCAACTATTTGGTACCAAAAGAAGTTGTCACCACGGAATATAACCCCGCCGGCAATCGCTACAACTGTAACCATGTTGGCAAAGACAGCGGCCTGGGCTGCGGTAATCTTGCTTAAAACAAAGTTATACATAAAAAAAGCGGCAACGGAAGAAATAACGCCCAGGTAAAATATTGTCGGCCAGATATAGCTTAATGGTGACAGGTAGCTTTCAAGGTTTCCCGCAGCCATATGTTGTCCGATCGAGATAGAGTTAAACACTATTGCCCCTACAACCATCATGATCCAGGTAATGTGGATAGGCTTGAAGTTAACGGAAGCTTTCCTGGAAGCAATGTTAAAACTGGCTGCAGCGATTACAGCGCCCAGGAGGGCAACAGTGCCCAGTGGGTTAACCCCGGCAATTGACTGGCTGTCCATATAGATTATAAAAATTACACCCAAAACCGAGGCGATGATAAAACCTGCCTGCAGGTGATTCGGATACTCCTTCAAGATAAAGACGGCCAGGATAGCCACGACAATGGGAATAATGGCAATCATCATTCCCGAATAAGACGCGCTGGTCAGCAGCACGCCGTGGGTTTCAGCAGCAAAATATAAAAACGGCTGAAAAAAGGTAAGCGGTAGCAGGCTTAAATAGTCTCTCGGAGCCACCTTGATTTTTATAACCCCAATTACTCTTAAAAAAGCCATGGCAGCCAGGGCTGCAGCAAACCTGAGTCCCAGCAGATGAAATGGAGCCATCGTATCAAGGGCTCCACTTGTAAACATGAAGGACATACCCCAGGTCAGGGCAACACCTACACCTGCAAGGTATGGTAAATATCTGATCATAAAAAAACCTCATCTTTTTTAAACTAACCATAACTATACAACATTATTTCAGGTTGGAAAAGAGAAAAAAAATATTTTTCTTCCGGTAGTCCGGACTATTGCTTATTACCGTCAGTTTAGGATAATATAATTCTAAATTAATTTCGATAAAAGGGTGCTGATAGTGCTGTTGGAACAATACCTTGTCTTTGCAGTGCTGCTTATAGTTTTGCTGCTCTTTGCCTGGGGCCGCTGGCGCTATGACCTGGTGTCCATGATTGCCCTGCTTTTTCTAACCCTTATTGGAATTGTTCCCACCGAAGATACATTTACCGGCTTCAGCCACCCTGCGGTGATCACCGTAGCCGCAGTGCTGGTTTTAAGCAGGGCCTTGATGAATGCCGGGATTGTTGACTCCATTGTTAGAATGATGGCCCGGATCAATCAGCACTTGCTGGTACAGCTGGCAACCCTGGTCACTGCGGTTACGGTCTGTTCTGCTTTCATGAACAATATCGGAGCCCTTGCTCTTTTCCTGCCTGTGGCTATCCGCATGGCCCGCAAGGGAAATCGGTCACCTTCAGTATTCCTGATGCCCCTGGCTTTCGGTTCCCTGCTCGGCGGCCTGATGACCCAGATAGGCACCCCACCAAATATCATTATATCCCTCTACAGGACTGAATCAGCAGCACAGGTGCCCTTTCGCATGTTCGATTTCGCCCCTGTCGGAGCAGGTGTTGCCCTTTTAGGAGTTATCTTTATCATAATAATTGGCTGGCGGCTTATTCCCTGCCGCAAGGGGCGCCTTTCGCAGGAGGATTTATTTGAAATTGAAAGCTACCTGACAGAGGTTTATGTTCCCGAAGGTTCGAAATACGCAGGGAAAAGGCTGATGGACTTAGGCTGTGCCATTGATGGGGACATTACCGTGGTCGGCCATGTCCGTAATAAGAAAAAACTACCCTTTTTCTCTCCGTACCGGGTATTTGATGAAGGAGATAATATTATAATCAAGGCTAATACAGAAGATTTAAAAGAATTCCTCTCGGTTACAGGCTTGGAATTGACAGCATCGAGAAAGCTGAGTGCTGAAGATCTTAGCTCCGATGAAATTAGCATAGTTGAGGCGGTGGTTACTACAAACTCTGCTTTGGAAAGGCAAACAGCCCGATCCATGAACTTAAGGTCGGTTTACGGAATAAACCTGCTTGGCATATCAAGGGAGGGGGCCCGGTTAAAAACCAGGCCGGACCAGATTCGTTTCCGGGTCGGTGATGTGCTTCTGCTGCAGGGAAGAACTGAAGTGCTGCAGGAGGTGATGTCTTCGATCGGCTGCCTGCCCCTGGTGGAGAGGGGCTTGAAACTGCAGCAGCCGCAAAAGGTTTACTTTAGCCTGGGAGTATTCTTTGCTGCATTAGCTGCTGCAGCTACAGGTTTCATTCCGATCCAGATCGCATTTATGACAGCTGCAGTGGTTATGATCCTCTTTCGTATTGTAACTCTCCGTGAAATTTATGACAGCATTGACTGGCCGATAATAGTCCTGCTCGGAGCAATGATTCCGGTCAGTAAAGCCCTGGAAACAACCGGCGGGGCCGCAACTATTGCCGAGTTCATCTATAGTGCTGCCGGTACCTTTACCCCTTGGATTACCCTGACCCTGCTCCTGGTTATTACCATGCTCTTATCCAACGTGGTTAATAATGCAGCCGCTGCGCTGCTGATGGCCCCGATTGGTCTGAGCATTGCTGTCGGCCTCAACGTTTCCGCCGATCCCCTGCTGATGGCAATTGCTATAGGTGCTTCATGTGCTTTTCTTACACCGATTGGTCATCAGTCGAATACCCTGGTCATGGGTCCCGGTGGATATCACTTTGGTGACTACTGGCGCATGGGCTTGCCTCTGACTGTGCTGATAACAATTGTAGCCGTGCCGCTGATTATGATCGTTTGGCCCCTGTAAAATGAAGGAAATGCTAAAATGAAGGAACTGCAAATCCCCCTGTTGAATCTATATTTTACAACTTTTTAATCTGCAGGGCTTATTAATGTACTATCTTAAGGAGCTATAAATGCAAAACGAACTGGCAATTGTTTTTGCAACACTGGGGCTGGTCCTGGTTCTCTTTGTCTGGGGCCGCTGGCGGTATGACCTGGTGGCCCTGTTTGCCCTGCTCGTTGTAACAATTACCGGACTTGTTCCTGCCGGGGAGGCTTTTTTAGGCTTTGGCCACCCGGCTGTAATTACGGTAGCTGCTGTTCTTGTAGTTAGCCGGGCCCTTTTTAATTCCGGCATGGTCGACTATATTGTTCGCCTGATGGGTCAAGCCGGAGAGAATCCTCTCACCCAGCTTGCTGTCCTGGTAATTGCCGTGACGGTCTGTTCCGGGTTTATGAATAACATCGGGGCTCTGGCTCTCTTTATGCCGGTGGCGATTCGCATGGCCCGCAAAGGTGGAGTTTCACCATCCCTTTACCTGATGCCCCTGGCCTTTGGATCGCTTTTGGGTGGATTAATTACCCAGGTAGGAACTCCTCCCAATATTATAATCTCAGTATTTCGAGCGGAGACTGCAGCAGCAGCTCCGTTCCGCATGTTTGACTTTGCCCCTGTTGGTGCCGGGATTGCCCTGGCCGGAGTCCTTTTCATTCTCCTGGTTGGCTGGCGCCTGCTTCCAAAGCGCAAAGGCCAACTGTCACGCGAAGAGCAGTTTGAAATAGATGACTATATTACTGAAATAAAAGTGCCGAAGAAATCAACCATGATCGGGAAAAGAATTCGCGATCTTGAAGAAGCAACTGATGGCGATATTGCGGTAGTCGGGCATAGTCGTGATGGGCAGAAGTTTCCCGCCCCTTCCCGGCATCGCACCTTCCAGGAAGATGATACCTTGATTGTCAGGGCTGATGCCGAGGAGTTGAAGGAGCTTCTGGATACAACGGGGTTGGAGCTGGCCGGTTCAGAAAAGATCAGTGAAGAAGAGATCAGCTCAGATGACATAATCATCATGGAGGCCACCATTACCCGTGATTCTGTAATGGAAGGACGGACGGCCAGGTCTCTTAATCTACGTTCCCGCTACGGTGTAAACCTGCTTGGTCTCTCCAGGCAGGGCGGCCGCTTGAGATCGAGCCCGGATAACATCAAATTCCGGGTTGGCGATGTATTACTGCTTCAGGGGCCAGAGGAGAGCCTTCAGGAGGTCCTGCCTACCCTGGGTCTTCTGCCCCTGGTTGAAAGAGGGCTCAGGGTGGGACAACCGCCCCGGGTGTTCCTTGGCGTGGCCATTTTCGGAACAGCGCTGGCTCTTGCGGCCACCGGGGTTTTATCAATTCAAATTGCCTTCACGGCGGCAGCCCTGGTCATGGTATTGGCCGGTTTTATTTCCCTGCGTGAAATTTATGATAGTATCGACTGGCCGGTTATTGTCCTGCTCGGAGCAATGATCCCGGTTAGCGGGGCCCTGGAAACTACCGGCGGGGCAAAGCTGATTGCAGACGGCATTCTGAACATAGCAGGTGGCGCGGCCCCCTGGATCACGCTGACTGTAATCCTGGTGGGAACCATGTTCCTGTCCGACCTGGTCAACAATGCGGCGGCTGCCGTGTTGATGGCGCCTATTGCCATATCAATTGCGGCAGGAATGGGAGCATCTGCCGACCCCTTCCTGATGAGTGTGGCAGTGGGCGCTTCCTGTGCCTTTCTCACCCCGATCGGGCATCAGTCCAACACCCTGGTCATGGGTCCGGGTGGCTATAAATTCAGTGATTACTGGCGAATGGGTCTGCCCCTGGAAATAATTATTGTCCTGGTCGGTATACCGCTGATCATGTATTTCTGGCCCATGTAATTAAACCAGGAAAACACTGTGTATTTTCCCATTAACAGTGCTTGTTTCAGGAGTTAATAAAATGACCTTTGAAATTTTACTGACACTCGGCATTTTAATGCTGGCCATAATTCTATTCGTCACCGAACTACTCAGGGCCGACCTGGTGGCTTTGCTGGTTTTGGTACTGCTGGTTGTGGTCGGCCTTGTTACGCCGGAAGAAGGCATCTCCGGATTCTCAAACCCTGCCGTAGTTACCATCTGGGCAGTCTTTATCCTATCTGCCGGTTTGGCCCGGACCGGGATAGCAGCCAGGTTGGCCGAACAGGTTCTGCGCCTGGCCGGAAAAGGCGAAAGCAGGCTGCTGACTGTTCTAATGGGCAGTACTGCGGCGATATCTGCTTTTGTTATCAATGTCGGGGTTGTCGCCATGTTTTTACCGGCCACCCTGGATATTGCCCGGCGGACCGGGCGTCCGGCATCCAGACTTCTAATGCCAATGGTTTTCGGTACGACCATCGGTGGGATGACTGTTTTGATTGGGACTTCATCAAACCTGGTGGTTGTCGATTTTTTACGTGAAGCCGGGGTGAGACCGCCTGGCTTAT
>PXFD01000040.1 GCA_003564505.1 Syntrophomonadaceae bacterium | reverse complement strand
TTGCGGACTTCAACTGTAACTTCAATAATGCCTTCAATACCCAGTAGCTTATCTGCTATACGGGAAGCGAGTGTTTCAAGAAGCCGGCAAGGTGGTCCATACATAACTTCTTCTGCAATGGATACAGCGGACCTGTAGTCCGCTACACTTTCAATTTGGTCTTCAGTGTGGTTAGATAGATCTACTCCCAGCTCCAGGCTAACCTGAAACTCCTGGCCCAGGCTCTGCTCTTCCAGGAGAACACCGTGATAACCATAACAAACAATTCTTTCTATAATAACCCGATCCATTGAATTACCTCCTGACGATAGCATCTGTCATCATTGCTACCCGTTTCATCTCTTTAACATCATGCACTCTGATTATATCTGCACCGGCAGCTATTCCCAGGGCCTGGGTTGCCGCTGTTCCTTCGATCCTCTCATCAGCAGGCAGGTTTAAGGTTTTTGCTATTATTGATTTACGGGATGTTCCCAGCAGCAGGGGATAACCAAGATCACAGAAATCTTTAAGCGAGCGCATTACTTCCAGGTTTTGCTCATATGTCTTGCCAAAGCCAATTCCAGGATCAATTATAATCCGGCTATCTTCAATCCCAGCCTGGTGGGCCAACTCGATAGATACTTTCAATTCAGCTAAAATATCCGGTATTAAATCTTTATAATCAGTACTGCTGCGGTTATGCATCAGGCATATAGGGACATGATACTGAGCTGCTACTTTGCCAAGTTCTTTATCTTCTTTCAAACCCCAGACATCATTTAACATTTCCCCTCCGGCTGATAGGGCTTTTATTGCCACTTCAGACTTATATGTATCAATTGAGAGTGGTAATTTAAAGCTCTGGTCTTTTTTCAACTTTTCAATTACTGGCATAACCCTGCTCAACTCTTCTTCAACACTGATTCGGGTATGCCCCGGCCTGGTGGATTCACCACCAACATCAATTATATCTGCTCCATCGGCAGCCATCTGGTGAGTGTGTTCCAGCGCTTTTTCTACATGGTCAAACCGACCGCCGTCGGAGAATGAATCGGGTGTAACATTAAGAATGCCCATAATATATGTTCGCTCACCCAGGGGCAACTTTGTACTGCCCAAGTCCAAGTTCTTCATAAATCGGATCCTCCATAAATTAATAAATAAGTGTATTTCGGTTTGGTTGCTGTTCAAGCTTATTGCAATTATCCCGGGAGCTACAGCAGAAGCATTTCCTGGTTAAACTGTCTGCCCGGGCCAGGGCAGCGCTTAAAATAGGTCTGTTTTTGCGGCTGTAATTTTTGTCACGGTGTTCACTGATTGCCTTCTGGATTAAGCGGGTTTCCTCACTGCTGAAACCCGCTTCAATAAGAATTTCTTTTGCCAGGTCGGCGCTTTTTTCGGCATGGTCTTTCCCTATTTGATATTCGGCCCAGCGGCCTATATCGTGCAGAAGTCCGGTAGCATAAGCTATTTCCCGGGAAATAAATGGATTGCCTTCTTCCAGGAGAAGGATATAGGTTAAACGCGCAGTATCCACCACATGGTCAAAATTGTGGCAGCAAAAGCTGCGCACTCTCTCTGCATCACAATTACGGTTCAGGTAATCATTGTAAGCAGGGTGGGCGATTATCTTTTCAATCTTATCCATTTGCTGTCCCCTGACTGTATTTAACTTGATTTACCCCTGATCAGGCTGAATACTTCCACCCTTGAGCTGGGGTTGCGTCTGAACAGTCCCCGAACTGCTGAAGTGACAGTAGCAGAACCTGGTTTTCCCACTCCGCGAATGCTCATGCAGAGGTGTTCAGCTTCAACTACTACAACAACTCCTTTTGGCTTCAGTTCTTCTGTTATAATGTCGGCTACGTTCGAAGTTAAACGTTCCTGGAGCTGCGGTCGCCTGGCAACGGTTTCGATTACCCTGACCAGTTTGCTTAAGCCGACAATTCTGCCACCTGCTGGCAAGTAAGCAACATGTGCCTTGCCGTAAAAGGGCAGCAGGTGATGTTCACACATTGAATAAAAAGAAATATCTTTGACAAGCACAATTTCATCATGCCCGTCTTCGACAAAACAGGTTTTCAGGTGAGTGCTTGCATCCTGGTTTAGGCCACCAAAAAGTTCGGTGTACATACTAGCTACACGCTGAGGGGTTCCTCGAAGTCCTTCACGGTTTAAATCTTCTCCTACAGCTTCCAAGATCATTTCTACCGCTTTTACAATCTTTTCTTTGTCCACGTTTAATCCACCTTTCTAGCTAGTAGAGAACAATGCCGGGCAGCCAAAGAATAAGGCTGTGCAGCGCCGCACATGCTAAAATATTTTCAGTTCGCAAATAAAGGTAGCCGAGAATTGCTGCTGTTCCCGGAACAAGTAAAGCTATTTCCAAATAAGTATAGGGATACAAAAACATCCAGGGGTCACTTAATGCCAGGGATGTTGAGTGAACGGCAGCTGCAAGTATGGCCATCAGGAAGAGACCAATATTAACACCAAACTTGCGGCTAAGTTTGGCCTGGATGTAGCCCCGCCAGATCATTTCTCGGGGGAGGGCAAGCAAAAAAAATAATAAAGGTAATTGCAAGAGATATTCTGTATCTCCAATGGAAAGACTTGAAGGCAGGCCACGGATTCCGAGTATTATCAGCACAGCTGATACAATGGCCAAAAAGTAACCATATTTAAACTTATCCCGTCGCAGTCCAAAATCAAGGTAGTCAATTAAATTTACCCGATTTGCGAGAAATAATATAAAAATAACCAGGATGTAGCCCAGTGCCAAATATAAGTCGGGATAGCCAAAAAAATCAACGGCTAGTTTATTGGCGGTCAGCAATGCTATTATCGGGATAATAATTGCCAGGCTGAAAAAATTCGGCCTGGTTTTGCCAAGCTGAATCCAGTATTTTGAATAACGGTGATCTGGCGAAAGCATTGTTATGACCATGCCTAAAATGGCAAGATAAAGGATATAAACCAAAAAAGCTCCAAATATAGTTAAGTCTGAGTAGTTTGATGAAGGAGGCATTATAGGGTTACCTTCAGGTGAAACAAAGTAGTAATAGACAAGGCTGTTTTCTTTGTGAAAAGATAGCGGAATTCCATCCTCCCACAGGGTGGGAATTCCCATTTGAGCGTCGGATATCTCTCCCAGGTGGCTTAACAGGATCTCGTCCTCCACCGGTAAAAAAATATTATCACCCTTGATTTCTTCAAAAACCTGGTTTTCAGTAACAATAAATATTCCGCCGGTATTATCGCTGCTAACTAATTTATCCCGGTCATAATATGTTCCTTCACCAAGCAGCAGGTCGCTTCTATAGCGTCCTGCTTGTTTGAGAGTTACAATAATTCCTCCATCTGGGAAAGCTGCTTCCAGCTCTTCGATTTCAAAAGACCACGGTTCGAATTCATAAGCTGATTCCATTTCATACTGATAAGGTACCCTTGCCATTGAACCAGGCATAAAAGCAGTAACAATAAAAGCAGATATGATTAGCAATAATGTAATGACCAGTAAAAAAATCATGGCTACAAAATAGTTCCTGGCGCCAAGCTTTTTTAATAACAAAATAGTTCCTCCCAGTTTAAGTCATGATGTCAATGTCAACTATCTTTACTTCGACGGGCCAAAGGTTTTTCCTTCACGTTACCTATTTGTCTCAATATTTTCAGTATTTACAGCTGCAGAGTCTTCTTAAGAAAATTGTACTCGCTGATCGTTTAGGCTGAAGCTAAAAGGGCTTAGTTCCAGGTCTGCACTTTATGCTTGCTTCATTTTTCTTCAGCAGAAAGGCAATACCAAACGATGTGCTGAATAATTCCTTTCTTTTCAAATCAAGCTCTTTCTGCTATAGTGTATTTGCCTGATGCTTGCTCATGTTTCAACCAATATTGCTTCGGGGTGAATGCACTTGCTATTAGCAATTGATGTCGGTAATACTCATATCATGCTTGGTGTGTACCGTGAAGAGAACATCTTAGTTTACTGGCGGTTAGCTACCCGTAAGGAAAGCACCGAAGATGAGCTGGGTATGGTTATTAAGGACCTCCTTCATAACAGCCGTATAAATTTATCTGATATTTCATTGATTGCAATTTCGTCAGTTGTTCCTCCCCTGATGTACTCTCTTGAACGTATGGCTAATAAATACTTCAACCTGGAACCCCTGGTTGTCGGGCCCGGAATAAAGACCGGCTTAAATATTGTAACAGATAATCCAAGAGAAGTGGGAGCCGACCGTATCGTCAATGCTGTTGCGGCTTATAACCTGTACGACGGCCCATTGATTATTGTTGATTTTGGGACAGCTACAACATTTTGCGCCGTATCTAAAAATTGTGAATACCTGGGTGGTGTAATAGCTCCTGGCATTGGTATTTCCCTGGAGGCGCTTTTTGATAAAGCGGCAAAATTACCGAGGGTTGAGATTATCAGACCGCCACAGGTTATAGGGAAAGACACAGTTTCCAGCATGCAGTCCGGAATTGTGTTTGGTTACGTCGGGCAGGTAGATGGCATTGTCCGCCGCATGATGAAAGAATTTCCTGAAGAGCCAAAGGTTATTGCCACAGGTGGATTTGCTTCCATGATCGCCCGGGAATCAGAGACTATTTGTAAGGTAAACTCTTTATTAACCCTGGAAGGGCTCAGGATTATAAGCAAGATGAATTAAGTTTACAGGTCAGGCTAAGCATGCAATTTTACCGAGAAATACTGTAGGAGGGTATGATGTTATGAAAATTGGTCTGGCTTTAAGCGGAGGAGCAGCCAGGGGTATAGCCCATATTGGAGTCCTTAAATATTTGGAAGAGCGTAATGTGAATCTGTGCTGTATTGCCGGAACCAGCGCCGGCAGTATCGTGGGTTCTCTGTATTGTTCAGGTAAAAGTGTGTATGAATTGCAGGAAGTTGCTGAGTCAATGTCCTGGAAAGACTTGGTGAAGATTTCCTGGCCGCGGCGGGGAATCATAGAATCAGAGCGCCTTTTGAAAGTTATAAAACAATACCTCGGCGATGCGAAGTTTGAAGATTTAGATCTGCCACTTCTAATTAATGCTGTCGATATAATTAGCGGCAAAGAAATTATTATGAAACAAGGGGCACTGGCCGAAGCGGTAACTGCAAGCTGTTCCATACCGGGAATATTTACTCCTGTTAAAAGTGAAGGCTATATGCTCGTTGATGGTGGGCTGCTTAATAATATTCCTGCTTCCCTGTTAAAAGACCAAAAACTTGACTACACAATTTCCGTTAATGTGGGAGCGCAGAGTCTTCTGCAGAAAGAACCTGATAATTTAGTTGAAGTGTTGATCCAATCCTTTGATGTAATCAGGCGCCAGCATGATCAAAATGCTTCTGAATATGCAGATCTCGTTATAAAACCGGAATTAAGCGAGTTTGCTTTTCACGATACCAGTAAAGTTAAACCTTTAATTAATGCGGGCTATAAGGCTGCCAGCGAAGCCCTTGAAAAAGTGGATCTGTCCCAGAAAAAAGGCCGGATATCTTCTTTGTTCAGCAAGGGTAAAAAGTAAATGGGAGTGATTATTTTTGAGTAAGAGTGTAATTGATGCAATCAGGAATCGCCGCAGTATTAGAAAATATAAAAGTGATCCGGTAGCAGAAAGAGACCTGGATCAAATAATTGAAGCAGCCAGGCTAGCCCCTTCAGGTACAAATCGGCAGCCCTGGCGTTTTGTCCTTTTAACTGATGACAGCGAAAAGCAAAAGGTTGCCGGAGCCGTGGTTCAGCCTTTTGTCCTGGAAGCGCCAGCTGTTTTTGTTTGCTGTCTTGATCGCAAAGCTTATACCAAAGGTATGGTTGAGAAAAGGATGAAAGAGCTTGTCCAAATGAATGTAATCAGTGAGGAAGCGGCAGGCTATATTTACAAAAGAAAAATGCCAGTTGAGGTTGATGATGTTGTCATCCCTGCCGGTGCTTATGTAGATCTTGGCATTGCCGTTGAACATATGGCATTGACAGCAGAATCGCTTGGACTGGGCAGCTGCTGGGTCAGGCTGTTCAACCCGCAGCAGGTGTACGAAGCTTTGGGGCTACCGGAACAGATCGAGGTCGTAGCGCTGCTGCCGGTAGGCTATCCTGCGGAATCTCCTTCTTCCAGGCCGCGCCTTAGCAGGGAAGAAATTATGATCAAGCCACAATAGAAAGATTAGTATACACAGTTTCCTTCAGCAGGCAACCGTAGTTCTTACAGTATTATATATAGAAAAGAGGCGCGGTTTAACCGCGCCTCTTTAGATTCAAATGATTAAGTGCTTTTACTTGAGACAGCTACTCCTTATTCTCCGCCTGCGCTGCAGCAAGGTTTTTATACATTTCCAGTCTTTCTTTTGTTACCTGTTCTGCCTTTGCAAACAGCTCTTCTGCCCGATCGGGGAATTGCTTGGTCAGGGCCCGAAATCGGACTTCATTCATCATGAAGGTACGCAGATCTTCTTTTGGCTCCTTCGAGTCGAGGATAAAGGGATTTTTGCCTTCCCTGGCCAGTAAAGGATTGTAGCGGTACAGCGGCCAGTAACCTGATTCCACGGCCAGTTTTCCCTCGCTCTGGCTCTTGCTCATATCTATACCGTGAGCGATACAGGGGGAATAGGCAATAATAATTGATGGCCCGGGATATGATTCCGCCTCGACCAGCGCTTTCATAAACTGGTTCTTATTGGCGCCCATTGATACCATGGCTACGTAAACATAACCATAGGTTACAGCCATTAAGCCTAAGTCTTTCTTGCGCATATCCTTACCGGCGGCTGCAAACTTGGCAATGGCAGCTGTTGGTGTAGCTTTTGATGACTGGCCGCCAGTATTGGAATAGACTTCTGTATCCATTACCAGGATATTTACATCTGCCCCGGTAGAGATAACATGATCAAGCCCCCCAAAGCCAATGTCGTAAGCCCAGCCATCACCGCCGAAAATCCAGATGGAGCGCTTCGGAAGCAGGTTGGCATTGTCCTGTATATACTTGAGTAATTCTTCGTTACCTGCTTTCGGTTTTTCCACATCAAGCAATTCGCGAACTTCATCAGCAGCTTTGAGTGACGGTTCACCCTGGTCCTTCACATCTAACCACTTACTGAAAGCAGCTTTTAAGGGTTCAGATATGCCTGTTTCGATAACCTCTTTAACCTGGTCAATTAGTTTTTCCCTCTGTTGCACAACTGCCAGGGAATAACCGTAACCAAACTCGGCATTATCTTCAAAAAGGGAGCTGGCCCAGGCCGGACCGCGCCCCTTACTGTCAACAGTATATGGAACTGTCGGTGCATTTCCGCCGTAAATTGATGAACACCCTGTAGCATTGGCGACAATCATGCGGTTTCCGTAAAGCTGGGTTATAACTTTGACATATGGTGTTTCACCGCAGCCGGCACAGGCCCCGGAAAATTCAAAAAGAGGTTTGCGGTACTGGCTGCCGCGGACCGTATTGGGATTTACTTCAATATCCGGCTCCGGTAGCTGTTCTGCGTAGCGGAAATTGGCATCTTCCACATCCTTGACTTCTTCCAGCGGTTTCATTGCCAGGGCATTTTCCTTGGCCGGACAGATGTCTACACAGTTGCCGCAGCCGGTGCAGTCAAGGGGAGTTACCTGGATCCGGTAACGCATACCCTTAATGTCTTTACCGCTTCCTTCCAGGGTTACGAAACTACCAGGTGCATTCTTAAGGTCTTCTTCCTTAGCCACGTAAGGCCTGATTGCTGCGTGCGGACAAATGAAAGAACACTGGTTGCACTGGATGCAGTTTTCCGGAACCCAGGTTGGCACCTGGATGGCAATTCCCCGCTTTTCATACTTTGTTGTTGCTGTCGGGACTGTGCCATCAGGATTAAAAGCGCTTACCGGCAGGTCATCACCTTTAAG
>PXFD01000100.1 GCA_003564505.1 Syntrophomonadaceae bacterium | reverse complement strand
TTGAAACAGGTACGGGTTAATTACTTCCATATCCAAAAACAGATCCGGTTCCCTCAATAGTCTAAAGACACCGATTAGGACAGGAAACTGGACAAGTAAAGGAAGACAACCGGCCAGGGGGTTCATGTTATTTTCTTTCATAAACTCCTGTACTGCCTTGTTCTGTTTTTCCTTGTCATCTTTGTATTTTTGTTGAATTTTTTTCATTTCCGGTTGTAATACCTGCATTCTTTTGGCAGATTTTATTTGCTTGTTATTAAGCGGAAAAGTAACCAGCTTTACCATTAATGTCATTATGATAATCGCTGCCCCGAAGTTCGGTATATAACCGTATATGAAACTAATAATTACGCTGAATACTTCAGCAATAGCATCTATCATTTATTAACCTCCCACCTTCCAATGTTTCTTATTCTACAGGATGGTATCCTCCAGGATTAAAGGGATGACAGCACAATATTCTCTTTAATCCTAAGCATAAACCTTTTAAAACTCCGTATTTACTCAATGCTTCGTATGTATACTGTGAACATGAAGGATAAAAGCGGCACGTTTGAGGCTTTAAGGGAGAAATAATTCTCATATAAAACCATACCAGAGACAGTAAAATTAATGTAATTAAACTCTCACTTTTTTTTATTGCTTTTTTGCAACCAGTTGTCCCTTCCGGCATAGATTAAACAACTCCTTGCTGGCTTGCCTGAATGATGCATCTACTGCCGGCTTCCGTGCAATCAGAATAAAATCATATCCTTTTACCAGGTACTTATCCACAGCCTTGAATGCTTCTTTATATACCCTTCTGATTCTATTCCTGACCACACTTTTCCCAACTTTTTTGCTAATTGAAAAGCCAATTCGATTGTATTCATGGCCATTCGGGCAGTAATAAAGGACGATGTTTCTGGAGACAACCGTCCTGCCATTGCGATAAACCCGCTTAAATTCCCAGTTTTTTTTTAGTCTTTGCAGAGTCATTTCATTTTTATTAATTATGCGCTTAATCTCTTTCTCATTTTTTGTCTGCGCTTTTTAATGACCTGTTTTCCACCACGGGTTCTCATTCTTTTCAGAAATCCATGAACCCTTTTTCTTTGTTTCTTTTTTGGTTGGTATGTCCTTTTCATTCTTATTCCCCTTTGCTTACATTCAGAATACAAAAATTATACAGTAACCAATTAAATAATGTCAAGAAAACCTTTGCTTTCAAGATCTTAAATCACTTCTTTTAGTTAAATCTTTCCTTTGCAGGAGCGCTATATATCTGTTAATATGTTTTTATCGGTTCTAGTTATTTATACCCACTTACGCTTAGTTATCCACAGTGGTTGTTGATAACTAAGATTTATGTTAATAAGATAACTCTTATTTAAAGCATCCGGAGGCTAAACCATTGAATAATAATTTGAATGAGATTTGGCAGCTAACTCTTGAAGAATTAAGCAAAGAGCTTAACAAACCCAGCTTTGAGACATGGTTTAACCTTACCAAGCCCGTTTCTTTAGAGAATTGCTGTCTGATTATAGAGGTGCCAAACGATTTTACAAAAGAATGGTTTGAAACCCGTTATAAAAACCAAATTATTAATGCCTTAAAAGAAGTTACATCTGAAGAGCACCGGGTTAATTTTGTTATTTCCTCCGAATTTCAAGATACTCGTGATCCTGAATCACTTGGCGATGAAAACTATTATTCCAGTGATTTTTCTTCACATCAAAGGGAAGACGAACATTTAAAAAACAAATATATTTCCACTTTTAATCCACGATATACATTTGATACTTTTGTTGTGGGAGCTTGTAACCGCCTTTCTCATGCAGCTTCGCTTGCTGTAGCAGAAAGCCCTGCTCGGGCATATAATCCTTTATTTATATATGGAGGTGTCGGGCTCGGCAAAACTCACCTCCTTCATGCAATTGGACAGTATTCGCTTATTAATCATGATTTTACCAGAGTATTCTATTTTTCATCAGAAAGGTTTACCAATGAATTTATCAATGCAATCCGCGACAATAAAACTTTAGATTTTAGAAATAAATACCGCAGTATGGACATTCTTTTAATTGACGATATTCAATTTCTTGCCGGAAAGGAACAGACCCAGGAAGAGTTTTTCCATACCTTTAACGCTCTGCACGATAATAACAAACAAATTATTATTTCAAGCGATCGGCCCCCTAAAGAAATACCTACCCTTGAGGATCGCCTTCGCTCCCGTTTTGAATGGGGTTTAATTACAGATCTTCAAACGCCAGATCTCGAAACAAGGACCGCCATTTTAAAAAAGAAAGCCCTTTCCGATGGGATGGACATCCCCGATGAGGTCCTCCACTATATCGCCTCCAAGGTGATTACTAATATTCGTGAACTCGAAGGAGCTTTAATTAGAATCGTTGCCTATGCATCTCTATCCGAATCACCAGTAACTCTTGAATTAACTGAAGCAGCACTTCAGGATATTATCTTTCCCCGCCAAAAAAATATCACAGTTAAAACTGTTATTGATGTAACTGCTGAAAACTTTAACCTCAAACCGGAAGAAATTCTTTCAAAAAAGCGAACTCAGGATATCGCAATGACCAGGCAGGTCGCAATGTATTTATGTCGAATGCTTACTGATTTGTCCCTGCCTAAAATAGGAGAAGAATTTGGCGGAAGAGATCACACCACTGTTCTTCACGCATTCAAAAAAATCGATATTTTAATAACTAAAAATAGCGATTTTAAAAACCGTCTTGAAATGATCAAAAATAATATTCTGGATAACTCCTGACCAAGCTGTTTATAAGTTGTTATTAAATTACCTTTAAAAAATTATTTTTTTTTCTCCCCAGCTTATGAACAACAAGTCAGTTTATTATCCACATTTTTAAAGTTATAATAAGATTGATCAGTGCATTAATATCGCCGTTATACACAAGATCCACAGTCCTTATTATTATTACTATCTTATTATTTAAAGATTATTTTTAATAAATACTTTCATGTCTATGTTAATAAAAACAAAATGTTATTATTAGGGGGTTATTAAAGTGCATCTTTCGTTAAATACAGAAGAGCTGCGAAACTGCCTTGAAACAGTAGAAAAAGCGCTTCCTACACGCTCCACAATGCCTGTAATCAGTAATGTTTTATTAGAAATAAAAGAGGATCAGCTTACTTTTTCTGCAACAAACCTTGAAATGTTTATAAAAACCAGGATGCAATATAGCAGCCAAGAAAGCAGTAAAATTCTTCTCCCTCCAAAACTGGTAGATATAATCCGCTATTTCCCAACTGAAAAAGTAGATCTAAAAATTAATTGGGATAATTATCGTCTTGATATTTCAGGTGGCTCCGCTAATTTCCATTTATATGGATCTGATCCTGAAGATTATCCAAGCACTTTCGATTCTTCTGCCGGGGATGGCCAAAATATTATAATAGATCAATCCATATTAAAGAAAATGCTTAGATCGGTTCTTTTTGCTGCTTCCAATGAAGAAACAAGACCAGCCTTCAATGGTGTCCTTTTCACATTTAAAGAAGGATTCCTTTCTCTTACTGCATCAGATACTTACCGGTTGGCAATTAAAGAGGTCAGGGACAAAAACTGGTCAATTGAAGAGAGATTATCTTTAGCACCAGCCCGCTCAATGAGGGAATTGCTGCGTCTTTTGGGAGATCAGCCTGTTAACATATCTATAAATCAAGAATCAAGTATTATTGCTTTTCAGATAGAGCAGGTCTTTTTTGCAACAAGGTTACTTGAGGAAAAGTTTCCTGATGTCACCGGCGTTATTCCCAAAGAATATAAAACCAGGGTGAAGGTTAATAAGAAAATGTTTGAGGAAACCGTAAGTCGGGCATCACTTCTTGCTGAAGGAAAAAATCAAGCGGTTAATCTGATTGTTGATGATAAGCAGCTTGAGGTAAAAGTATCCGGACAGCAGGGCAGCATGGAAGATATTTTATCGGCTGATATTGAAGGGGAACAAATAGATGTATTTGCAAATACCAGGTTTGTACTTGATGTTTTAAAAATTATAGAAGATGACAATATAATTTTAGATTTTCATGGCGATGGAGGGCCGATTATATTCAGACTTGTTGAGAATCAAAGTTACCTTTACCTTGTTCTCCCGATCAAAAAAGTAAATTAGTCTTTTGGGGGTCACTATTTGTATTATATTGATTCTTTGCTGGTTAAAGGATTTAGGAACTATAATCAACAGCAACTTCATTTCAACCCCCGTTTAAATATCCTGGTTGGTGAAAACGGCCAGGGTAAAACGAACCTTATTGAAGCAATTTATTATTTGACCGTGACCCGCTCATTCAGGACAAATCGTGATCAGGAATTGGCAAACTGGCACGATAACCGTTTTTTTATTAAAGGGACATTTATAAAAAGTGATTTTAAAGATGAACTGCAGGTTTTTTATCGTTCAGGGAAACCTCTTGATGTAAAATTAAACAGGCAAAGTTTAAATCGTTTTGATTATCTTCAAAGATATCCGGTTGTTGTTTTCAGCCCAGATGATTTAATGCTAATTAGAGAAGGTCCTTCAATCCGCAGGCGGTTTTTAAACCTGGAAGCATCAAGGTTAAGCACGGTATATTTTAGCGAATTAAGAGCATACCAGAGGGTTCTACAGCAGCGTAACAGCCTTTTAAAAGAAGGTTATAATAGTCGGCAATCACTGGGACGGAGAATTGAACCCTGGAACGATTCACTTGTTTCACTTGGAACCAATATTGTTCAGGCCAGGGTTAAAATAATAAAAGCACTTGAAAAGGAAGCAAAAATATTTTTTCACCAAATGACTAACGCTAATGAAACGCTCACCCTTGATTATGCCTGCGGTTTTGATTACTGTGAAGGACAAAAAGAAACAAGGAAAAATTTTTTAGACCTTCTATCATCCAGGTATGAGACAGAATTAAGAAGAGGATCAACGCAGGTCGGACCGCATCTGGATGATTTAAAAATATTAATTAACGGTTATGATACTAGAAAATTTTCCTCACAGGGTCAAAAAAGAACAGCAGCCCTGGCATTAAAAATGGCGGAAGTGAGTTTATTTAAAAAAATTCACGAGAATTGGCCAATTATCCTGCTGGATGATGTTTTTTCCGAGTTTGATCAAAGCAGAAAGCAGTATTTTCTAGAGTATTTAAAAAACAATACAGGGCAATGCTTTATTACCACGGCGAGCGATCTTAATGGAATAATAAATAATGTGAATAGGGAATATAAAATTTTTACTGTCTGTCGGGGGAGTATAAAAAATGAAAACAGTTGGCCCGGTCATTGAAAATATTCTTCGCAGCTATAATTTATGGCAGGGTTATAAACAATTTCTGGTTATTGAAAAATGGGATGATGTTGTCGGGAGTGAGTTATCCGCTTTTACCAGGGCGGAAAGTGTTAGCAACGGCCTGCTAAGAGTCGCAGTAAAGGATTCGGTATGGGCTTACCATCTGACAATGTTAAAACCAGGCCTGGTAAAGAAGTTAAATGAATCTGTTGGATCAAACGTGGTAAAAGATATTTACTTTAAGATAGACCCTTTTGATAGGAAGGAAAATGATGATTAATATGTAATTGTATTAAAGGAATGGTTATATTTACTGTTTTACAACTAACTACACCTTGTTTCATATGGGAGGAACTATGTTTGTTCATATTGGCGGATCACAAATAGTTTTTAACAGTGAGTTGATTGGAATTTTTAGCCTGGATAATATGGAAAGTGAAATTAACACTGAATTTTTAAACACTGCTTCCAATCACCCGACCAGCATTCTTTCAGGCTCTGAAAGGCATAAGTCATTTGTAGTTACAGACAGAAAGGTTTATATTTCTCCAATTGCGCCTCTAACTCTTTCTAAGCGTCGTAATATATCTAAGTAGAGATATATAAAAAATTTGCACCTTTAAAACATGCTATAATAGATTTTAGTTTGAGCAGATAACTTTGTAGGCCGAGGTGAAAAATGAACAAGAAGAAAAGTCAAGAGTATAGCGCTGAACACATCCAGGTTCTGGAAGGCCTTGAAGCAGTCAGGCTTCGTCCAAGTATGTATATCGGGTCAACTTCCAGCAGGGGACTTCACCACTTAATTTTTGAAGTGGTTGATAATAGTATTGATGAAGTTTTAGCCGGTTATTGTAAGCAGATAAAAGTAGTTGTTAATGAAGACAACAGTGTTACGATCAGTGATGACGGTCGGGGCATTCCGGTAGAGGAACATCCGGTTGAAAAAAAACCGGCTGTCGAGGTTGTCTTAACCATGCTGCACTCGGGTGGAAAGTTCAACAATGACAGCTATAAGGTAGCCGGTGGATTGCACGGTGTTGGCATCTCTGTTGTTAATGCCTTATCAAGGTGGCTTGAAGTTGAGGTTTACCGGGCCGGATCAATCTATTATCAGCGCTATGAAAATGGCAATATCGCTTCGCCACTTACTACCAGGGGTAGTACCAGCAAGACCGGGACCAGGATCACTTTTATGCCGGACAGCGAAATATTTGATAGCATTAATTTTGATAATGAGGTTATTATACAACGGCTGCGGGAGCTCGCTTTTCTCAATAAGGGAACAAAAATCAATTTTAAAGATATGCGCAGCGGGCGTTCAGAAAAATTTAAATTCGACGGCGGCCTGGTACAATATGTCGAGTTTTTGAATCAGGGCAAAGAAACAGTTCCCCCGAAGCCAATATATTTTCAGAAGGATGTTGATAACTTCCAGGTTGAGTTGGCCATGCAATACCATGCCGGCTATGCTGAGGTGTTGTATTCATATGCCAATAATATCCATACTCATGAAGGCGGAACCCATGAATATGGTTTTAAAGTATCTCTCACCAGGTTGATCAATGATTTTGCCAGGAAGCTTGGGGTCTTGAAGGAGAACCAGGGCAATCTTTCCGGTGAAGATATTCGGGAAGGCTTGACAGCTGTGCTCAGTGTTAAACTGCTTAACCCTCAGTTTGAAGGACAAACCAAGACCAAGCTGGGCAATAGTGAAACACGCAGTGTTGTGGACAACATTTGCTACGAAGCAGTTGAGGCTTACCTGGAACAAAATCCATCAGTGGCCAGGAGGATAATCGAAAAATCAATTCGCGCCTCCCGGGCCAGGGAAGCTGCACGAAAAGCCAGGGAACTGACCAGGCGCAAAAATGCACTGGAAATAAGCAACCTGCCCGGAAAATTGGCAGACTGCACCTCTAAAGATCCTGCAGAAAGTGAGATGTTTCTTGTTGAGGGTGACTCTGCAGGCGGATCGGCAAAACAGGGGCGGGACAGAAGATTTCAAGCAATTCTCCCTTTGCGCGGGAAAATCTTAAATGTTGAAAAGGCCCGACTGGATAAAATTCTTGCCAATGAAGAGATCAGGGCATTGATTACTGCCCTCGGAACAGGAATTGAAAGCGAGTTCGATATTCAAAAAGCGCGCTATCAAAAGATAATCATTATGACTGATGCCGATGTTGACGGCTCTCACATCAGGGTACTGCTGCTGACCTTTTTCTACCGCTTCATGCACCAGCTTATTGAAAGCGGTTTTGTATATATTGCTCAGCCCCCTCTTTACCAGGTAAAAAAAGGTAAGCGAGAACAATATCTTTTCCGTGAAGAAGAACTAAATCCCCTGCTTGATGAATGGAACCGGGAAGGTGGTTTCAGTATCCAGCGCTATAAAGGCCTTGGTGAGATGAACCCTGATCAGCTATGGGAAACAACCATGAACCCCGAAAGCAGGATTATCAAGAGGGTCGAACTGGTGGATGCCATGAAAGCTGACAATATTTTCGGTGTTTTGATGGGTGATAAAGTTGAACCCCGTCGCCAGTTTATAGAAGAAAATGCCCGCCTTGTTCAAAACCTTGACATCTAATAGC
>PXFD01000186.1 GCA_003564505.1 Syntrophomonadaceae bacterium | reverse complement strand
GTGCACCAACTGAAAGCTCAATAGATCAATTTTTACCAAGAACAGCTTCGCAGATTACCTTAACTGCCAATGAACAAATTGCTCATGCCCTGGAAAATACTTTTTACCTTGATGGGATGACCGACGACCGTACTGCGGTCGGTCCCGCTGAGGCAGTTACATACCCGTATAACACGATCGGTTTTCTGGCCACAGATTTTCCGGATGAGTTTATGCGGGGAACCGGATTCTTAATCAGTCCTTATAGCGCCATCACTAACGCTCATAATATTTATTCTACTGATTTTGGCGGCTGGTATGATATAATTCGTTTCAGCCCGGCCCAGCATGAAGATAAAGATTTGAATGTATTAACACCCCACTCTACACATACCCCGGTTCAGGCTGAAATTAACAGCAACTTCAAGTATTATGAAGACGCCGGTGATCGCGACACAGCAGTAAAGTATGATTACGGGGCCATCTTCTTCGAGCAGCCCATAGAGGGTATCAGCACTTTTATGCCGATCGAGTTTAACTACCAACCTGCAGAAGTATGTCTAATCGGATACCCCGGAAATGTGAACGGTACACCTACCCTTGGCATGTGGTTGGCTGAAGGACCTGTCGTAAATATAGATGACTACTGCCTGTTTTACGAAGCCTACACCAGTGGTGGAAGCAGCGGCAGTCCGGTTTTTGTATATAACGAAACTGCCGGAACTTACAGGGTCGTGGCCATTCATTCCTTCATCTCGATGAACAACTTAAGCGGCGGTCCTTATTTTAACAGCAATAATCGTAATTTAATTGAAAAATGGGTCAGCTGGACCCCGGAACCACCCGAAGAAGAACCAGAAGAAGAAAAACCAACTAAGATATCTGAACTCAGCTTGAGCAGCACGAGCCTAAATATGATCGTAGGAAATACTCAGCTTCTGGAAGTTACAGTAAGCAGCGAAAGCATCGACCACAATGAACTGGTATGGGTCAGCAATCACCCCAACATTGCTACCGTCGATGACAGCGGATTAGTAACTGCTAGAGGCGAAGGCAGAACACTTGTCAGGGTAATGACTGCGGACGGCAGGGTGGAAACAGAATGTGAAGTAAATGTTTTCGAAGCAACTTTTAGCAGTTTGCCCGGTGATATCAACGGTGATAACATGATTGATGTCAGAGATGTCGTAATGGTCACCCGCCATGTATTAAACTATGACAAGCTTGAACCCAATCAACTTCAGTCCGCCGATGTCAACAACGATGGGATTGTTGATGTCCGCGACGTAGCACTGATCATGCAATTTGCCCTGGGTTTAATTGCTAAATATTAAGAGGAACGAACAAATAATGTCTTCAATAAAAAATTATTCACTATTTACTACCCTGCTTTGCGCTATTATTTTTATCAGCATACCAGCTGGTGTCCTGCTGACAATAGCGGGCGTCAACATTCCTGATTTTATTTACGTTATCTGGGGCCTGGCTTTATTTATATTATTTACCTCTGTCCTGATTGAATTAAGACCGGGAAATCGTAACAGGGACCAAAATTAAAGGGTTTTGGAGTCGTTTCCCAACCCCAAAACCCTTAATTATTCCTGGCGCGCCTGGGAGGATTTGAACCCCCGACTAATGGATTAGAAGTCCACTGCTCTATCCCCTGAGCTACAGGCGCATTTCACTTAATATATTAACCTGAATTCTGTGAAAAAACAATGGTTAATCGGCAATAATCACTAGCCGACTGTTTCTTCTCGCAGAAAATCCCACTGCCCCTCACGCCAGATGAAAACAGCCTTGATTGACCACTCGCTAAAGGGCGGCCCCAGCAGGACCGTGGCAAACTCATCTTCTGTAGATTCAACCGTGTAAACAATAATATTATCTTCTTCCAGGTCGTAATCCTCAAAAAACTGGTCAAAATCCTCAAGTTCTTCGGTATGAAGTAGAATCACATCAGGATCATCTACCCTTTCAGCAAGCCATTCTTTCATGGCTTCCTCTAGGAACTCATAGTCAGGTGGCATCTCGTCTTCCGGGCCGTTTTCATCCTGATCTTCATTCGGATCGACAGGCTCTGTTTCTTCATCGTTCGGATCTTCCACATCGGCCTGTTCATCCTCATCAACAGCATCGGGAACTTCCACCGGATCATCAACTACAACCTGGTCATCTTCCGTGCTGCTGATCATGTAAATTCCACCGATTACCATACCCAAAACCAGTATTATAACCAGGGCCGGAACCATGAAACCGGATTTCTTTTTAGGCTCGTAATCTAGCTCGCTTAATTCACTTTCAAGCTCTTCAGCGGTTTTGGCGTAATCTTCTTCCCCTAAATCAAGCTCAGCGTACTCTTCCTCCCCAACATCTTCCGCGGAAGCAGGAAAAGCTTTAACTTCTGAACCGCAGTGCCTGCAGTAAAGATCATCACTGTTTACTTCTTTACCACAAACAGGGCAGGTTGCCTTATCATTATCAGTCACAGCCCGCCACCCCCTCGTCTGTTTAACTACCTTGTAATTTTAACGGTTATATTATACCACAGGAGATTTACGGGCTTCCAACCGGCATAATCTTCAGAGGAGCGCCGTCTGTTTCCAATACAGCAGAAACCTCGGCATCGTCAAATGCACCGATAGCCACGGTGCCCAGGTCCAACTCTACAGCCTGCAGGTGAAGGCTTTGTGAGGCATAACCGGTATCCATGTAAACATATCGCTCTCCCCGTTCACCGTAACGGCCGGTAGAACGCTCAAAATAAGCTACGAAGACTATTGATGCGGGAGCCTCCGCAATAAACTGCTGGCCTAATGCTGCTTCGGCAAGCTCTAACCTCCTGTCTTCATCAGCAACCGGCATTAACCTGTGGTTCAGGTAATCATAACGGTAAATCCCGGGGGATAGACCCTGAACATTGCCGGCTACCAGGTAAAAGTCGAGCGGGTAGGTCCCGCCTGCTGAAGGTGAAGTCCTGGTAGGCCCTGTTTCGCCGTCAATGTTAAGTCCGCCTGCCGCCCACAGCAAAGTGGCTACCTGCTCCAGTGTAAGGGCATCATCGCTGTAACTGCGCTGCGATACCCGTCTGTACAAAGCCTCAGCTACTGAACCTTCTTCCCGGTCAAAATCAGGCAGGGCAAAATTCCCGCTGGAATTTTCGCTGTACTGATTATTTTCAACAGTGGAATCTATTTTGTCATTTTCTACAGCATTTTCCGGCTTCTCAACTACTTCACTACAGGCCCCGATAAAGAAAACGCTCAGACAGACAATCAGCAATAAGGCTATAAAGTGACAGAGCTTCATAGAAATCCCTCCCAAATATCTGCAGTTTCATACTCTTTCAAAGAGAAATTCGCGCTTATGTTCTCTGATCCTGCTATATTTAAGCCTGGTAAAGCATGAGAGTCCACACATTATAACTGCGTGAACTCTCACCCATTAACTATTATATTCAATACTACAAATCAAGCTATATAGAGCCTAGTAAACTATAACTGTACTATCCCCATCAGCATCGACCTGCATTACACTTATCTCGATATTATCACCGATAGCCTGATCAAAATCGTGCTCCCATTCGCCGTCTTCATCAGCCTCTATTTCAGCTTCTGCAATTAGTGTTGGCGGTCCGGGCTGTCCAACCATCGGTTCAAGGAGTTCTATGAAAACTGTACTGCCTGCTTCAGCAGTACCCGATATCAGTCCAGTATCCCTATTAGCAGAAGTTATCTGCAGGACAGTAACTTCATGTTCTTTTTCATTTATACCATCTGTAACTGTAACCATATCGCCGGCCTTAACATCAGCATCAAGTTCAAAATAACTATGGCTGTCTGTTGTGGCAATATAATTATCATCCCCTACAGTTACTTCTATTTCCGAATTAACCATCCAGCCAAACCCCCTGATGATGCCGTCTTCAGGGTGCACCTGAAAGGCAGCTTCAGTAACCTGCCAGAATACCATCGTGGAGTCATTTTCAAGATCAGCGATACGTGCCTCACCAACCAGGTCAAGCTCCAGGTCAAAAATACCATCTGAAAGCTCATCTCCAACAGCCACAGAAAAATCGGCTGCCCATAAACCATCTGTATCTGCTTCTACAATACGGGTTGGAAAATCATAGTAATTAAGTTCAGGATCAAAAATTCTGACCTCCACTATACTGCCTGGAGCTGCCTCACCTGAAATAATATCATTTTCCCAGTCGGTTGCTGTTACTCTAAGATTGCGCACAAAATGAACCTTGGTCACACCACCGCCGGATACAACTACCGCCTGACCTGCCTCTATGACAAGCCCCTGGTATTCCCACTCGTGCATTTCAAAAACACCATCTGTGTCCGTTGTCACGTTAAAAGAGCTATCGCCAAGATTAATCTCAAGGTTGGCTGCTGCCGTCCAAGATTGACCATATATAGAATTATGATTGGGCTCAACAACAAAAAAGGCATCTGTCTCCAGACCATCTACCGGAAATTGCTCTACCAGGGCCAGGACCTTTTGGACAATCAGGGTTGCATCCTGGATATTGACAGCACCGTTACCGTTCACATCGGCCAGCTCAAGCTGATCCGAACTTAAAGATTCCAGGTTCAAGATATGTCTCATAACCAAAACAACATCTTCAACATTAAGTGCCCCATCACCATTTATATCGCCGTAACTTCTTTCAGCTGCGCTCGCAGAGCTGGGGCAAAAAACAAAGACGAACAGCATAACACCCAGCACAACCAGGGCAGCAGTTTTCCAGCCAACGAACCCGCCAGTCATGCTAAAATATTTGCTCATTATTCATTTTCTCCCTTCTGCAAGTAAACTTCACATGTTTAATGTTATGTTTTACCTTTATTGCCCGAGATCCTGCCTTCTGGCAGTTTCAAGGTGATAATCCCAACTTATTTATGAAGGGACACGCGGGCATCCCGCGTGTCCCCCAGGGCGATATAATAAGATTGAAATTCCCTGGAAAATGCATAAAAATAACAGACACAATAAAAATGCCTGCTTTATAAAGCCTGCCCATGGTTTAGTGGATTAATTAGAATGTTCATATTTAAACTCCAATACATTAACCAGCAATTTTAACCGGCATTTTTACAATATATTACTTATATTGTTCAATGAGGCAGGTTACATCAATACTTCCAGGGTAATCCTATTATACAGAGTTTATATTGTTCCGGCGGCAGTACAGACCGCCGGAACAATCTCTTTAACTTTGTCACTTGTAATAACTTAATACACAGTATTGCTAATCTAATCGCTATTCCGTAAGAACCAGGACAAGTTCAGATTCAAAGTTGCCGTATATCGTTACATCCTGGGTTGGCATGATATATATCAGACTTGGTTCGTTTCTGTATACAAATTCTGCTGATGCTTCTTCCTTGTAGTCATTGTAAACAAAATAACCTGCGTATTCATCCATAGACCAGTAACTAAATACATACCCTTCATTCGGAGTTGCACTTATGTGCACCTCTGTTTCTTCCGGGTAGGTTCCTTCGCCTTCCAGATCTCCATAAACACTGTCGGCCGGGCTGCCGTTTATTCTGCCTTCCATGGTCAAGACAAACCAGGAATAAGAGGCTCCCTGGACAAGGATTGTGGCAGTAGCAGTAAGCTCATCGGGATTAGTTACATTATCAGGTAGATCTATAAGCTCACCTTCAAATACGTAAGCTCCGCTGGCCGAAGGATTGTAGACTGGGGTTGAGTCGTCTGCCCAATCAACCTCAACTTCTATTTCCATGCCATCGTGAAGGGTAGCAGTTACTTTTTCCGGGAAATTTATATCATCGTATGACGTATTGAGAGCAACAGATTTTTCGATTTCTTCAACACTGATAATCGGCAAAGTAAAGCTTTCAATCAATCCCAGGACATACTGCATCAGCATGGTTGCATCCTGAACATTAACTTCACCATCTCCGTTGACATCTGCAGCTTTAAGTTGATCTTCAGTCAAATCACGAAGCCCAATGATGTACTGCATGACCAGGACTACATCCCTGACATCAATTTCTCCATCGTTATTGATATCACCGTAAGTTATTTCCGGAGCGCCCGCTGTCATAGATGCAAAGGCAAGAACAAATAGGACGGCAACAAGCAGTACGGCTGCTGTTTTAACTCCGGATTTAGCATTCAACAATCTGAATATTAACTGCATTATATAACCTCGCTTTCATAGAAAATTATATGCGACAGGTTAAAGCCTTCGCCTTGGAAAGGCTGGCAGCTTTAACGGAGTTAGGACCATATTTACTCTTGCTTTTGCTCTATAATCACAGCCAACGGGCAGTATATTAACGATTCTGGTGACCTGGCAAAAATCTTTAGGGATAATGCGGCGGCGGTATAAGACCCGCCGCCGCACTAAAGTCAAGCATTGGCTCGTTTTAATAACTTGACAACTTGATACACAGTGTTGTTATTTGCTATTCTACTTCTATTACATCAACAGCCCTGAAGCCGCCAGACCTGCTGAAGAATGCAATCGCATCACTGGCTCCACTGGCATTAACGCCGCTGACCTGGATGGTTACCTCCGTCCCGTGGGACAGCCCGCCAACCGGGGCAAAGTAGTTTACCACGCCGCCGCTGCTTACTGATGCAGAACCCTGTGAAACAAGGTCTACTTCAGCATCAGTAAATGTTAATCCATTATTATCATGGTCGAGGTCTATTGATGCAAAAAAGCCGGCAGCGGTTCTCGCCCCGTCGAGGGTGAAGCTGACAAAGATAATCTGGTCTTGATCTGCGGCAACATTCGATGCCGATACACTGGAGAAGCTCGGAACTATGTTGACTGCCTTTACTGCAGAAAGACCGCTGTCATTGCGGGTAAAAGTAACCCCAACATCCTCAGCAGTAGATCCGCTGTCTACATCGACATTTTCTGCCGTGACAGTAACATCATCCAAATTTCCAATATTACCACCACTTGCTGTAACCCTGATCACATTGCCGACCATAGTTACGCTTGCATTTGCGTGGTCAACAGTAAGTTCGTTGCTATCAAAAGTTACGCCCGCATTGACCATGTTGCCGACATTAATCAGCACTCTGTCTCCTTCATCAAGCTGTCCCTGGAGCCTGAAGCTAAATTCAACCGTATGATCGCTCTGCCCGGAGGCAAGAACCTCAATTGGTGAGTTATAGTCATCCTCATCACGAGGATCAATCAACTGATACGATGGATCGATAGAGAGGTGACTCAACCCGGCCAATATATCGAACTTAGCTGTAGCAGTTGCGCCGATATCCTCGCGGGTGAAGATAATCTCGACATCATCTGCTTCAGCTCCGGTGGAGGCTGCTTCAGATGCAGTAATAATAATTGTCGTTTCATCGGCAAGGTTTTTACCGGCAGTAAAGGTCAGGGTGTCTCCACCGCTGATTAAGACTGTGCCGACGCCATCTTTGGCAGTGTAGCGAGTGCTCAATCCACTATATGTTACACCTTCAGCTACAGCATCAGAGAGGTCAACGGTAATCTCTTCCCCTTCAGCCAGGGCATCATCGAGTGTCACTTCAAACACCTGGGTCTGGTCGCTGGCATTAACGCTGAGATCCGAGGCCTTGGCGTTCTTCAGGCTGGGTCCGGCTACAGCAGTTCCACTCCTGGTATAGGTTCCTGCCAACGAATTGCCGGCCCGGTCTTCAATTCTGCTTCCGGCGGTAACCCCGAAACTCACCGTTATATCAGCTCCAGCCGGGACAGGTTCGTTCAGCTCGATCTTTAAACTGCTTTTTTCCTCGTCAAGCGAAAGGCCGGGATTGATCCCGTCGCCGGTAAAGGACAGCGGGGTTCCGTCTGTTCGAACACCCGTTACGCTAACCTGGGTAGTACCCGCACCCACAGAAATTGTATTTCCATCTGTATGAACTGGTTCGGAGAAGTTAGCCATTACAAACCTGGTATTGTTGTAAACGGTT
>PXFD01000120.1 GCA_003564505.1 Syntrophomonadaceae bacterium | reverse complement strand
TTGTAGTATAACCTGCTTCAAGATCATTCTTTCTGCTGAACACATAAACCTTGAAATCTTCGGCTAAAAATCGGTATGAATACCAGAGCATCAGCCCGGTTCCCCTGACTGTTTTTAAACCATCACCCAGGCCGGGTATAATTACCAACGGTTTTTCACCCCGACCGAAAGAAACATAATCCATTTCACTGCTACCAACCTCAACTGCACTTTCCTCGATATTGCCCAGGAATTTCTTTAACACCAGGCACCCACCTTTCTTTATGGTTCACCTTTTATATTCCCTAGCTTTAGAAGTTTTCCTGCCCCAAACGTAGCAGGTGGACGGGGCCTCTGCTATAGTTGTAGCACAGCAGGTACCCCGTCCCCCTGCTACATTTGGGTGATTTGGCAGAAGAATTTACTGCTTTCTTAAAAGAAGGTTACACAGGCACTGGTCGCTAATATATAATTAATTAGACGTTACATATCATATAGGTGTTTCAAGTTTATCTCATCGCCTTTTAATTGGCATTCTCTGAAAATAGCCATCTATAGATCACAAAAAACAACTATGAAGGAAATTTAGGGTGCTGTGCTGAAATTGAAGTCATTACACAGGCAGGGGAAACTAAGTTAGCATGAAGGGGTTAGAAAATGAACGTCGAAAATAGACAGTCACCCGAGATCCTGCGGCATTTCCATGAACTTTCGTTAAAGCTGATCGCTTTGGCAGAGAAAGGTCGAGTGATCAGCGACTATTATGAGGATGTTACAAAGCTGCTGATTGATTTTTCCGGTGCGCAGTATATCTCAATTATTGCCAGGGGTGCACGCAGTTATTTTCGTTTTCGTTATTCCGTCCTGAAAGGATGGGACATGACCCAGCTTGATGATTTTCCAGACAGTTCGCGTCAGGTAACATTTGCAGAATGCCTTCCAGATCAGGCTAATGAACAATGCCCAGTATATGCACTTGAAAATTATGTATTTAATGGTTCCGTTAAAAATCTCAGTCAGGCGACAAGCAGCGGTGGTTTAAACTTTCACCATGAAATACCTTTAGATCACTCAACCTCGCTTAATACTATGCTGATTTTGCCTGTCCGAATGCAAACAGAGAACGTCGGTACAGTGGCTCTCGGCTGGCAAAGCCATTATGAACTTAGTGACATGGAAGTCGAGCTTTACCAGTATCTTTTTGATATCATTGGCTTTTCCAGATCACACCGCCAGGCAAAGTTTCTTCTGGGAGAAAGGATTAAGGAATTAAAAACAATCTATCAGATTAACCGGATTGGCACGGAACCTGGTAAATCACTTGAAGATATTATGCTGGAAGCAGTTGATATCATTCCACCGGGGTTTCTCCATCCAGAATATACCTGTTGTAAAATATTCTTTGGCAACCATACATTCACAAGCAGTAACTATAAGAGACCT
This sequence comes from Syntrophomonadaceae bacterium, assembly GCA_003564505.1. The sequence goes on along the minus strand of PXFD01000120.1, from coordinate 6,579 downwards.
GACTACACTTTACGGGAAGATATTTTTGTGGGCGGTGAAACCAGGGGATATGTTGAAGTAGGTTACATGCGAAAGTCGGGGAAGCTATACAAGGACCCCTTCTTAAAAGAAGAGCAGCCCATGTTAGAAGCGATAGCCGGAGAACTGGGACATGTTGCGGCGAGGAAACAGTACGAAGTTGAAAAGGAGCGCTTGCATCAGCAGCTGCTGCATGCTGATAGGCTGATTACTGTAGGGCAGTTAACAGCCGGAATTGCCCATGAATTAAACGAACCGCTCGGAAGCATTCTTGGTTTTGCCCAGCTCATTAAAAAGTATGGTCAAATTGATGAAAGCGTTGAGAAAGATGTCAACAAGATTATTAAAGCGTCACTCCATGGACGGGAGATAATTCGCAAGCTGATGCTATTCAGCAGGCAGACACCTCCGGAAAAAGTAAAGGTCAATTTAAACGAAAAAATTGATGACGGGCTCTACTTGCTTGAAAATAGGATCAGCAAAAGCAATATCAGGCTAATCAAAGATTATGCTGAAGAGTTGCCTATGATTGAAATCGATCCGGCTCAGCTCAACCAGGTTTTGGTCAACTTGGTTGTCAATGCTATCCAGGCCATGCCTGAAGGAGGCGAATTAACCATAAAAACTGCCAGCACAATTAATGAGGTTTTTATCATTATTAAGGATACTGGCATCGGTGTGAAAGAAAAAGATATTGAAAACATTTTCATTCCTTTCTTTACAACAAAAGGGCCAAATGAAGGAGCAGGACTTGGTCTGCCGGTTGCTTTAGGCATAGTGCAGTCTCACCGTGGTGCGATAACCGTAGATAGCAAACACGGCGAAGGAACGGTATTTACGGTAAAGTTTCCAATTGGAGGTGAAAAAGCAGTTGGCAAAGAATAGCAGGGATGAAGTTATAGTTGTGGTTGATGATTCTCCGGACACTTTAGAGGTGCTTCACCGCAGCATTGAGCATATGGGTTTTTCTGTTTTTTCCTGTGAAAGCGTTGAAGAAGCAATCAATTTGTTAAAGGACAACCATGTCGATCTTGTCATTACAGATTATCATATGCCCTTTGTTGGAGGACTTGACCTAATTAAGCATATTCGGGATCGTTATCCACAGACCGAGGTAATGATGATTACCGGCTATGCTTCTGTGGAAGGGGCGGTAGAAGCGATAAAAGCCGGCGCGGAAGAATACCTGGCCAAGCCCTTTACCGATGAAGAGTTGGAGCAGGCCATCGAAAAAGCGCTTGAAAAACTGGCAATCAGAGGTGGTAAAGAAACTGCCCCCGGTAAAAATATAGCTGGTAAATTCGGACTGATCGAAGAATCACAGGAGATGAAAAAGGTTTCCCATCTGATCAAAAGAGCAGCCGACAGTGAACTGCCTGTCATGCTTGTTGGGGAACGGGGCTCCGGTAAAGAGCTGGCAGCGAGAGTAATCCATTATGAGAGCAGCAGGAGCAACTATCCCTTCATATATATTAACTGCAAGAATATCCCGGATAGCATCCTTGAAAATGAAATATTCGGTTATGTTAAATCCGAGCAGGACCAGACCGAAGATGGTAAAAGTAGCCCCTCCACGAGCAGAGTAACTCAACCCGGTTTTCTGGAACTGGCAGGTAGAGGAACGGTATATCTTGATGAAATTAGCAAAACGTCACTGGCAGTGCAGGTTAAGCTGCTTGAAGCCCTTACAAATCATGAACTGACCTGTGTCGGTGACATTGTTAGCAGGCCGGTCAGCTGCAGAATTATTGCTTCTACTGCAAAAGATTTAATCAACCTGTCCGGTAAAGGGCTATTTAGAGAAGATTTATTTTTCCGGTTGAACGTTATTAATATTTCTATTCCCCCTCTGCGGGCAAGGAAAAGCGACATCTTACCGCTTTGCAGGGACCAGTTGGTCAGAGAGTGCCGTGAATTAGGGCGCACTGTTTCTCTATCTTTTTCAGAGACAGTCATTAGAGTGCTGCAGCTCTATGAATGGCCTGGCAATGCAAGAGAACTGATCAGTTTAATGTCTTCCCTTGCTGAAAATGTGAAAGGTGACATGGTTGAAGTTTCTGATTTGCCTCGTTCGATGCGTCTCTTGCTTTTTGCGGAAGATAAGTCTGATAAGAGCCTGCAGGAAATTGAAGTGGAACATATCAGGGATGTGCTGCAAAGCTGTGGTGATAATAAGACCCGGGCTGCCCAGGTTCTCGGCATCGATCGAAAAACTCTGCGTGACAAACTCGACCGGCATAATGAATAAAAAATATTTTTAACTAAGCTTCTAAAAAGAAAAATCCCCTCAACGATCCGGTGAGGACCATCCCGAGGGGTAAAGAGGGTAATTTGTTTCTAAAGCCGGAAACAATTTATCCAGCCTTCGATTTAGACTATACCAAAGGAAAGCATTGCTTTTGCCACTTTCAGAAAACCTGCGATATTGGAGCCACAGAGGTAGTTACACCTTTCAAACCCATAAGCTTCTGCTGCATCGCGGCACGATTCATGAATATTTTTCATGATTATCCTCAGTCTATTGTCTACTTCATCTTTTTCCCAGAGCAATTTCATACTGTTCTGGCTCATTTCAAGCCCGGATACAGATACTCCACCGGCATTCGCCGCTTTGCCGGGGCCAAAGAGGATTTTATGATCGAGAAATACATCAATCGCTTCTGCTGTTGAGGGCATGTTAGCCCCTTCAGAAATGCAGGTGCAACCGTTTTTAACCAACGCTTCAGCCTGTTTCTGATCAATTTCATTTTCCGTTGCGCTTGGGATAGCCAGGTCAACCCGGATCGATTCTTCACCGATAACATCCCACACACTTTTTCCATCATAATAGTCGGCCTGCGGGTACTTTTCGCTATATTCACGAATTCGCCCTCGCCTGTTGTTTTTTAAATCCATCAGGTAATCTAGTTTACTGCGGTCGATTCCTTCATGATCAAGAATTGTTCCGGAGCTATCACAAAAAGAGATAACTTTTCCGCCAAGTTCAAGTGCTTTTTCAGCAGAATACTGGGCTACATTACCTGCCCCGGAAATTGCTACTATTTTGTTTTCAAGAGTTTCATTTTTGGTTGCAAGCATTTCAGCGGCAAAGTAAACTGCCCCGTAACCGGTTGCTTCAGGTCGGATCAGACTACCGCCATACTCAAGCCCTTTACCGGTAAGCACACCGGTATGTTCATTGCGGATGCGTTTATAATAACCATAAATGTAACCGATCTCCCTGCCTCCAACCCCAATATCCCCTGCCGGGACATCAGTATCGGGGCCGATGTGTCGAAAAAGTTCACGGGTGAAGGACTGGCAAAACCTCATTACTTCGTCATTACTTTTACCTTTTGGGTCGAAATCGCTTCCACCTTTGCCTCCACCCATCGGAAGGGAAGTTAATGAATTTTTAAAGATTTGTTCGAAACCAAGAAATTTAATAATCCCGAGATTTACTGAAGGGTGAAAGCGCAGGCCTCCCTTGTAAGGACCTATTGCGTTATTAAATTGTACCCTAAACCCCCTGTTCACCCGAACCTCACCTGAATCATCAACCCAGGGGATTCTGAAAATGATTTGCCGATCAGGCTCGACCAGGCGCTCATAGATCGCAGCTCCAACAAACTCCGGATGTTTTTCCACTGTCGGGGCCAGGGAAGTGAGCACTTCTTCTACAGTCTGAATAAATTCCGGTTGTGAAGGGTTTTTCTCTTCTGTGCGGGCAATTACTTCTTCAATGTAAGTCATCAGTCGGCAGCTCCTTGCAGTTTAGTATGTGCAGTCTGTCTAAATCAAAGCGAGTAAATTTTGACCAATAGGTGGTTAAAACTTTCCCATATTCTTATTATTGTATTATACTATAATAGAAGTCAAGAAAAATTGTTCGGCAAGATCTCTTGGTGCCGGCAGTTGGGGGGAACTGATGAGTCCGGCCAAATATGATGGGCTGTTTAAGCCTCAAAGGTCTAATCTATCAATATTTCACGATCTGATGCCCTTTAAGGTTAAGGAAATTCTCCTTGTTGCCACTGCATATGATGCCTATATCCTGGAAAGAGAGGGGCAGATATTCGAGCAGATCTACGGTGAATACTACCAGCTGAATATTTCCAGCGCTCCGCGAATTACCTCGGTTTTTTCTGTTGAGGATGCCATGGAAAAAATTGAAACCGGTCATTTTGACCTGGGCATTGTTGTTACCGGTATTGATAAACAAATGCCGCAAATCTTAAGTAAAAAAATCAGGGAAATCAGCCCAAACCTGCCGATATTGCTCTTAATTAATAATAACAACCAAATTAATCTTTACGCCGGCATGAAAGAGAGCCTGGTCGATGTTGACAAAATGTTTGTCTGGAATGGTGACAGCAGCATTTTCCTGGCCATGATCAAGTATATTGAAGACTCGATTAATGCTGAAAATGACACCGCAAATGGTGATGTACGAATTATTCTGGTTGTTGAAGATTCAATTCGCTATTACTCCCGTTATCTGCCAACCCTGTACAGTGTAATTATAAGCGAGGTTCATCGCCTGATAAGCGGCGAAGATGTAGATGCCCGCTATAAATTGCTGAAAATGCGAGCAAGGCCGAAAGTGCTGCTTGCTTCTACCTACGAAGAAGCTCTTTATCTCTTTGAGAAGTATTATGATTATATGCTCTGCCTGATTACAGATGTCACCTTTCCTCTTGGCGGGAAACCTGATCATTGTGCCGGCAAAAAGCTTGTTGAGAGTATAAAAGGCAAATTATCGGTGCCAATAGTGGTCCAGTCTTCCGAGCCAGAAAATGTGGACTTTGCCCTGGAAAATAACCTGAGCTTTATTGATAAGAATTCAAACCGGCTTTCCAATGATTTGATAGATTTTTTTCATTTACACCTTGGTTTTGGCAACTTTCTATTTAAAGACCTTGAGGGTAAGGTTATTGCAGAGGCAAGATATCTGAAAGAATTTGAAGTATTTATTAATACGATCCCTGCCGAAACTATAGCCTATCATAGCAATCGTAATGATTTTTCAACCTGGTTTATGGCAAAAGGGGAAATTAAAAGCGCGCTGCGCCTTAAAAAAGCACGATCTGAAGATTTTAGTGGACCGGAAGAGATTCGAACATTTATTAAACAGGTTCTACGAGACAGATGGCTTGAAAAAAAACGCGACTATATTTCGGTGTTTTCTGAAACTGCTATTAAGGAAAAATCTTACCTGATGCGTATTTCAAATGGCTCTGTTGGTGGCAAGGGAAGGGGAATTGCTTTTACTGAATCAGTCCTCCAAAAAAAAGAGTTTAAAGAATTAATGCAGGAAATTAACGTAAATATCCCAAAAACAATTATTGTCGGCACCGATGAGTTTGAGAATTTTATTGAGCAGCTTGATTACTGTGCACTTATTGAAACTGAAAAAGATTACATTGAAACGCGAGAACTTTTTTCTAAGCTTAAGCTAACTCCTCTGCTCAGTCAAAGACTTGAGAAAATGTTGTCCCACCTTAAAGGCCCTCTGGCAGTCAGAAGCTCTGGTCTTTTTGAAGATAGCCTTTCGCAGCCCTTCTCAGGGATTTACGAAACTTACTATCTGCCCAATAATGATGGTGACCTGAAAAAGAGGCTGAACCAGCTCGAAACAGCAATAAAAATGATTTATGCTTCTGTTTTTGCACCCCTGGCCCGCAGCTACTTTGATTCTATTAACCACTCCATAGAAGAGGAAAAAATGGCAGTAATCATCCAGGAGCTAGTTGGCAATAGATATGAGCATTATTATTACCCTCATGTCAGTGGAGTAGCTCAATCTTATAACTACTACCCCTTTTCGCATATGAAACCTGAAGATGGTATAGGGCTGATTGCTGTTGGGTTGGGTAAGAGTATTGTAGATGGCGAAGCTTCATACCGATTCTGTCCCAGGTACCCTAAAATGAAGATGATGACGATTAATGATATGCTGGCGAATACCCAGAGATATTTCTATGCTTTAAATGTAGATAAAAATGATTTTAACCTCGTTGAAGGCTCAAATGCCACCCTTGAGAGATTGCCCATTGAGTACGCGGAGAGTCATGGTACCCTGGCCTTGAGCACATCGGTATACGATGCTTCTGCTGACACTGTAAAACCGGGCTTACATGCTGCAGGGCCAAGAATTATTGATTTCAGCTATATTCTTGAATACAAGCAGGTGCCCCTGGCACCCACCTTAGAGCGCCTTCTCGATATAATGGGCAGTGCCCTTGGTGCACCGGTTGAAATAGAATTTTCATTAGATCTGAACAAAGATATAGATGGCAAGACTACTTTATATATACTGCAGGTAAAACCGCTTATCAGAAGTGTGGACAGTATGGTGGTCGATACCTCTCTCGTAGATCGAGATGACATGATCCTCTATTCCACCAGGGGTATGGGTAACGGAGTTATTGATGGTATTAGAGATATAGTTTATGTAGTTCCGGAAAAATTTGATCCTATGAAAACCAAAGACATTGCGAAAGAAATCCACAGTTTGAATGCTTATTTGAAAAAGGAAAATTGCAATTACATTCTGATTGGGCCGGGGCGTTGGGGCTCAAG
>PXFD01000027.1 GCA_003564505.1 Syntrophomonadaceae bacterium | reverse complement strand
TGGCAGTTGGCCACGGTCAGATGCCTGAAGCACAGCTTGAGAGAGTTATGGCAGATTTCCAGGATGGTGATTACCAGGTCCTGGTTAGCACAACTATTATTGAATCCGGCTTGGATATCCCCAACGTAAATACTTTAATTATTTATGAAGCAGATCGCCTGGGGCTCGCTCAGCTGTATCAAATCAGGGGGCGGGTAGGCAGGTCAAGCCGATTGGCTTATGCCTATCTCACATACCGTAAAGATAAGATTGTATCCGAGACGGCAAGAAAAAGACTCAAGGCAGTCAAAGAATTTACAGAGCTTGGTTCCGGCTTTAAAATTGCCCTCCAGGATCTTGAAATAAGGGGTGCAGGTAATATTCTGGGAGCAGAGCAGCATGGCTTTATTGCCGCTGTTGGATTTGATCTTTATGTAAGACTGCTCGACCGGGCTGTTGCAGAACTGAAAAATGAGAAAGATGAACCCGAAATTGAGCCCCGCTTCGAACTCAGGGTAAATGCGCACCTGCCTTCTGCTTATATAAGCGAGCAGAAACAGAAGGTTGATTTATATCAGCGTATCTACAGCAGCAGTGCAGAAGACTTGGCCGAAATTGATGCAGAATTAAAAGACAGGTTTGGAATGCCTCCGGAGCCGGTTAAGAACCTGCTGCAGGTTGCCGGGTTGCGACTTGATGCGGCAATTTTGGGTATTGAATTAATTGCCCAGCAGCAGGCAGATTTAACAATCCAGTTTGCCCGTTCCCGCCAGGTAGATGCAGATATCTTAAAGGAGCGACTTTCTTCTGCCGGCTACCGAATTATACTAACTTCACGTAAGCCCGTAATACTGAAGTTTAAAGATCTCGGCAAATCACCTGATATACTCGATGAATTGAACAGGCTTGTAAAAGAATTATTCACACTTCAAGATACTTCAGAGATTTTGCCAAGTGGAAAGAACATAGAAACTTAAGGATGAGGGCATTCAGTCTAACCAAATTAATGCTTGCCTTTCGTTATTCTCCTCTGTCAGTTATAATGTTGTTCAAATAGTGCTGCTCCGGCGGTTATAAAGAAGGTATAAATATTGAAAGACAGCAGCAGAGCGTTTATTAAAGGTGCAACCATACTGGCAGTTACCGGGTTGGTCGCCAGGTTTATCGGGGCTTTGTTCAGAATTGTTCTTGCAGCGATCCTCGGTGACGAAGGTATCGGTTTATATATGTATGCTTATCCTGTTTATTCGACCCTGCTGGTGATTTCAACTGCCGGAATTCCCGTAGCCCTTTCCAAACTGATGGCGGAGAAAATTGCTTTAAATGATATTCGTGAAGCGCTCAGGATTTTTAAAGTGGCTTTTGTCCTTTTGACCTTAACCGGCCTGGCTATTACCCTTGTTCTTCTCCTGGGAGCCGAGCTGTTTGCAGATTATATTGTTAAGGATATGCAGGCAGTTCTACCGTTGATGGCAATAGCTCCGGCAATATTTTTTGTTACAGTAATGGCCTCGTTACGAGGTTTTTTCCAGGGCCAGCAGAATATGCTGCCTACGGCATCGTCACAGCTTCTGGAACAGCTGGTCAGGGTCGGTTTCTCAATAATCCTGGTTATTCTTTTGCTCCCGGTAGGTCTTGAATATGCAGCAGCCGGGGCAACATCAGGCGCTGCTGCCGGTGGTTTGGGTGGTCTGGTATTCTTGTCAGTTTTTTACATGCGCAGTCGTAAGGAACTTTTCAGGCAGGCCGAAAAACAGGAAACATATAATCCTGATACTATTTACCGCATTATCGCCTCGATATTTCGGCTGGCTATTCCGGTAACAATCGGTGGCCTCGTTATCCCTTTGATTTCACTAATTGATTTAGCCGTTGTTCCCAGGCAACTGCAGGCGGCCGGTTTTGATCTTGAAACTGCAAGGGCCTTATATGGTCAGTTGACCGGCATGGCCGGCCCGATAGTATATTTTCCAAATGTGATTGCCCTGGCTCTGAGTATCAGCCTGGTTCCGGCAATTTCTGAAGCTTATGCCCTGCAGGACAGACTGCTTATCCAAAACAGGGCTGCCATTGCCATTAAATTGACAGTGTTATTTTCATTGCCCTCAGCCATAGGTCTTTTTCTGTTGGCAGAACCGATAACTCTTCTTTTATACAATAATGCTGCTGCCGGTTATTCTCTGGCCTATATGTCGTGGTCTGTGATTCCGCTTTGCCTGTATGTTACAACCACAGGATTACTGCAGGGTTTTGGCCGCCCCATTACTCCTGCTTTAAACATGGTTTACGGTGGGATAGTAAAAACATTATTTGCCTGGTTCTTAACGGCAATTCCTGAATTAAATGTCGGTGGGGCTGCCCTTGCTTCTGTTATTGGAATCGGTGTTGCAGCCGCCCTTAATCTTTATCATGTAAACAGGTTTACAGGATGGCGTGCTAATTTACGAGAGCTGCTGTTATTCCCCGGTGCAGCGGTAATTATAATGTCAGTATTTGTATACGTGGTTTATAATTTTATGATTGTATATGCTGAACCATTTTTATCAACAGGGCGCCTAAATGTTGCCGCTACCCTTCTGGCTATCATTGTAGGGATGCTTATTTATACTGTAGTACTATTGATATCAGGCGGCCTTAGTCGTGATGAGGTATCCATGCTGCCGGTAGTCGGATCGCGCCTGGCTTCGTTTACGAAACGCTTCGGGCTTTTAAAGGGCCCTGAACAGGAGTGAAATTATTGAATAAAATAATTGTTATTGGTCTTGGCCCGGGAAATCCTGAACATCTGACCCTGGAGGCGCATAAATACCTGGATAGTGAACTGCCCCTGTTTTTCAGAACCATTCGGCATTACTCCGCCCGCCGCTATACCAAAGGCCGTAAAATAATTCGTTCTTTTGATGGATTGTACGATCAAGGTCAAAACTTTGAACAGGTTTACCGGGTTATCACGAATAATTTGCTCAAAGCTGCCGGACGTTATGGCACAATCTGCTATGCAGTGCCCGGTCATCCTTCAGTTGGGGAAGCAACAGTTGAAAGACTGCGCCGAATTGGCCCTCGTCTTGGCATTAAAATCCAGTTAGTAGAGGGGATCAGTTTTCTGGAGCCGATATTAAACACTTTAAAGATAGATCTTTTAGATGGTGTAAAAGTATATGATGCCCTGAATTTGAAAAACTTAAAAGAACCTTCTGCAGAGCATTTAGTTATTGCCCAGGTTTACAATAATGCTATTGCTTCAAGGGTTAAACTGAGACTAATGGACTTATATCCTGATGATTACCCGGTTAATGTTTTGCGCTCAGCCGGACTTCCCGGCAGGCAGGTAATGAAAATGCCACTCTATGCTCTTGATCGTAAATCTATTTTTGATCATTACACCACTATTTATCTTCCTCCTTCTGAACGTGGCAGGGTAGGAGATTTGCTAGAAGTTATGGCCAGGCTGCGGGCTGAAGACGGATGTCCATGGGACAGGAAGCAGGATCATCACAGCTTAAGGCAGTATTTAGTTGAAGAAGCCTACGAAGTGGTTGCAGCGATAGAGCGAGAGGATGACCGGGATTTACAGGAAGAGTTGGGAGATGTCTTGCTTCAGGTTGTTTTTCATAGTCAGATTGCCAGGGAAGAGAACCGTTTTGACTTCAGCCGGGTGATTGATACAGTTGTTGCTAAGTTGATACGGCGGCACCCTCATGTATTTGGTAGCGGCACGGCTTCGAATGCGTCACAGGTAAAAGTGCTCTGGGAGCAGATTAAATCAGATGAAAAGAATGTTGATCAAGAAGCTGAAGCACTACCGATAGATCATGGACTGCCGGCTCTTCTAAAAGCATATAAGCTGCAAAAGAAAGCAGCTGAAGCAGGTTTTGACTGGCCCTGCATTGAAGGACCTCTTGATAAGGCCAGGGAAGAGCTATCTGAACTGGAAGAAGCTTTTCAGGATGAGAACAGGAATGCCATAGAAGAAGAATTGGGTGACTACCTTTTTACAATTGTTAATCTTGCCCGTTTTCTGGAAGTGAATCCGGAGCTTGCTCTTGGTAAAACAATTACCAAGTTTATTGAACGGTATAGCTATATTATCCAAAAAGTAAAACAGTCTGGACGCCCTGTCTCTTCTTTTTCCCTGGAGGAACTGGATTTTTGGTGGAATGAAGCCAAAAAAATAGGGAAAATGCATAAAAAAAGCAGGAATATACGATAGAAAAGCGAATATGCTTTACTAGAATAGAATAAAATTTGTACGAGGAGGGCTTTACGCTGTGAATAAGTCTGAATTAGTTGATCTGGTTGCAGAGAAAACGGAAATGTCTAAGAAGGATAGCGAAAAAGCGGTAAAGGCAGTTTTAGACAGCATTACTGATGGTTTGGTCAAGGGTGATAAGGTCCAGCTTGTAGGTTTTGGCACTTTTGAAGTCAGGAGTCGTAAAGAACGCGAAGGACGTAATCCTGCCACCGGAGAAAAAATTAAAATTAAAGCTCTTAAAGTTCCCGCTTTTAAACCGGGCAAAGCGCTAAAAGAAAAAGTTAAATAAGGTATTAATTTCTAAGCGTAGCAATGGACTAGTCTTATATTCCCCCATCCCCCCGTGTTGGGGGGATTTTTTCCTGGGGGAATAAGAGTGGCAGAGGTTTATGCAGGAAATTAATTGCTTATATAGAAGTTTCCTGTAACAACTTGAAAAGTTGTGTTAAGAATGGGTAATTTAGGTAACAGGAAAAAGAAGCCAGTTTCCAACTTTCCCCGTCAGCACAGGGAAAGTAAATATAATATGTACAAATTCATCAGTATTGTTGGCATTTTGGTTATAATAGGCCTTCTAACTATACTTGGGGCCCAGCATCTGCAGCAATTAAAGATTGAAAAAGAATTGGCTGAATATGAAAGTAGATTGTTGGAGTATGAAAAGCGTAAGGCGGAGCTGGAACTGGAAATTAAACGTCTTCAGGAAACAGGTTATATCGAAACACTGGCACGTGAGAGATTAGGGTTGGTAAAACCTGATGAAATTATCTTTCAGCTTGAGGATTGACAGGCAAATAAAAACAGATATAATTATTTTAAGCAAATAAAAACAAGGAGGAGTTTTTTATCAAGGAAGAGATTGTTGTCGGGAGCATAGTGGAAGGAGGGATCACAGGGATAACTAAATTTGGAGCTTTTGTTGAGCTGCCAGGTGGCACAACCGGTCTTGTACACATTTCTGAAATCGCTGATGAATATGTCAAGGATATTAATGACTTATTTAAGAAATCTGATAAGGTCAAAGTGAAAGTTCTTTCTGTGGAAAACAACGGGAAAGTGGGTCTTTCAATCCGCCAGGCTGCAAAAGATTATGTGCCCAATAAGAAAAGCAGCAGCAAAAAAGTTAAGAGTGCTACAGTTAACAAGGCTTCATTTGAAGACAAGATGAGCCGCTATTTAAAGGAAAGTGATGAAAGGCTTCTGGATTTAAAGCGTAATACAGAATCCAAAAGGGGCGGTCGTGGTTCTTTTCGGGAAGCATTTTAAATAGATATAGTAGAAAGATTGCAGATCGAAAGGCACTCTGTTTCAGGGTGTTTTTTTATCTTTAAATAAACCGGGTAGTGATAATGTTATGCAGTTAAAACGAGTGGAGACCTACATCAAAAAGCACCGGCTTCTTAAAAATAGTGATACAGTAATTGTGGCGGTTTCCGGTGGGCCGGATTCACTCTGTCTACTGCATATGCTGCATATGCTGCGAGATAAATATAACTTAAGGCTAGTTGTTGGTCATCTTAATCATGGTCTAAGGTCTGAAGCTGTAGAGGAAGCTCAGGCTGTTGAAGAGTTAGCCAGAGAGTTTTCTGCTTGTTTTGAAAAAAAAGAAGTTGATATTAAGGCTTATAAAAAGAAGAATAATCTTTCCGAAGAAGAAGCGGGTCGTAAGGCACGCTATGATTTTTTTCATGAAATGGCTAAGAAATATAAGGCAGCGGTTATTGCCCTTGGGCACCATTATGATGATCAGGCTGAAACAGTTTTATTTAATATAATCAGGGGTACCGGTCCAGACGGCCTGGCAGGAATATTGCCTGCTCGATCTATAGGCATGGTGAAATTGATCAGGCCTCTTTTATTTTTAAGGCGTAGTGAAATTGAAGATTATTGCCGGTTTTACAACCTGAAGCCCTCTATTGACAGAAGCAATCTGGAAACTGGGTATACAAGAAATAAACTGCGTCTTGAATTAATACCCTACCTGGAAGAACAATTTAATCCCCGGATACGCGAAGCGCTTTTTGGGCTCTCGGAGTTGGCCCGTTATGATCGGCACCTGCTAAGGTTCCTGGCCTTAAAAAAATATAAGCAACTAGCCACGCATTCTGCCGGGAAAATATCATTAGACCTGGATGGAGTGTTAAGGCTGCCTCAATCTATAAGGGGGCGGGTTTTAAAGCTGGCCCTTGCAGCTTATATACCCGGTAAAAAGTTAAGCAGGCTGCATATAGAACAGTTAAGCAAGCTGCTTGAGCAGGGCAAAGTGAACGCCAGGTTAACCCTACCGCATAATGTTAAAGCGTTTCTTGCAGATAAATCGCTTATCGTAAAGTGCGATTCAAATTTTAAAGCTGAAAAATTTAATGCAGTTAGTCTCAATGTGCCCGGAAAAGCTTATCTGCCGGGAGGCATGGTTATTGCTGCCAGGATAGAGGATGTTGACAATCTGACCTGGCCGCCCCTGCCCTGCCAGGCTTACCTGGACTTTGATCAGCTACAAGTGACTTCATTAATAGTACAGCCCAGATGGCCGGGTGCACGTTTTCACCCCCAGGGAGCACCAGGCAGTAAAAAGCTTAAAGATTTCCTGATAGATAAAAAAATTCCTGAATGGAAGCGTGATTCTTTGCCCATGGTTACTGCTGAAAATGAAATCTTATGGGTAGCCGGGGTAAGAATTGCAAATCCTTACAGGGTAACCAGCGCTACGAAAAAGGTTTTGCTCCTTGAGCTTAAGGCAATAAAGAAAAAGCTGTAACACTTAAGCCCACACTGCTATAATACTGTAGAGCCTTTTTAAGAAAATTGCAGTCGCTGATCGTTTAGGCTGGAGCTGCGCCGATTTAGTTTAAACGCTATTTCCATGCCTGCACTTTATGCCCGCTTCAGTTTTCTTAAGAATTCTGTGCAGTTGCGAACTATTGCTAAAGCAATACGAAATTTTAATTAAAAAAGGTGGTGTAAATTGTGGCAAATGATAAACATGAAGTGCTCTTATCTGAAAAGCAGATTAAAGCAAGAATTAAAGAACTGGCCCGGGAAATTTCTGCTGACTACAGGAAAAAAAAACCACTTTTGATTGGTGTGCTTAAAGGAGCGGTAGTTTTCCTCAGCGATTTAATTCGTGAAATGGATATTCCGCTGGAAATAGACTTTATGGCAGTATCCAGCTACGGGGCAGATACGGCTTCATCAGGTATTGTCCGTATTCAAAAAGATCTTGAACAGAGTATAAAGGACAGGGACGTATTAATAGTTGAGGACATTGTTGATACAGGCCTGACTCTAAATTACTTATATGATACCCTGAGCAGCCAGAAGCCCCGTTCTCTAAAAGTGGTCACCTTGCTGGATAAACCCGACCGGAGAAAAGTAGAGTTTAAAGCAGATTATTGCGGCTTTGAAATACCCGACCACTTTGTAATCGGTTATGGCCTTGATTTTAATGAAGAATACAGGAATTTGGGCGATCTTTGTGTTCTGGATGAGTAAAGCAGCGTGAAGCCCTTTATTGCGTCTGTATGTGCAGTGTGTTAAAATTGTCTTTAGGCCTTGAAAGGCGTTAACGGAGAGGGGGTAGTGTTATTGAGCCCATTTTTACGACAAATTACATTCTACCTGGTCATTGCCCTGGTAGTATTTGCATTGCTGGCCTTGTTTAACACCGAAAGCCCACCTGAAGAAATAAGCTATAACGAGTTTCTTCAAAAAGTTGAGCGTGGTGAAGTAGATAAAGTTGAGACCCATGGCGGGGAAGTTGAAGCCGTATTAACTGATGGTACGGTAATAAAT
>PXFD01000049.1 GCA_003564505.1 Syntrophomonadaceae bacterium | reverse complement strand
CGATGTCGACGGCAACTGAAATTAAACCGGCCAGTCCTGTAAACCCGCTTGGCCGGCTGCTTGGAGATCCGAAAGCATGGAAGGCGGTAAAACCCGGAACAGATATTGAAATAAAACAGGCATAATTACAGCTAGGGGAGATGGGCAGCATGTTAAGAGCCGAGGACTATTTTGAACTGGAAGCTAATCCTTTCAAGATGCTTTTCACAGACACTGAATACGTCTGGGAAGCGCTGGGGAAGGTTAAGGGATTTATTGAAAATCAACTTGTACCGAATACTGCCTTAGCCCGTAAAGGCAAATCATTGATTGAAAAGGATCTTGTTCTTTGTAACGGTGAGGTTATCGAAAGAGGATTTGAAATTGATACCTCGGGGAAGATAGCAGTAGTGAAAAAAGACGGTATGGTGCTTGAGGGCGCCAGCATCATTTTTGCCGGTTGTTATCTCATGGATGATCATATTTACATAGGGAAAAACACAATTATTGAACCAACGGCGCTGATCAAGGGTCCTTCGTACATTGGAAATAACTCAGAAGTAAGGCATGGCGCATATATCCGGGGCAATGTCCTTGTCGGTGATGAATGTGTGGTCGGTCACGCGACAGAGATAAAATCTTCAGTAATGCTTGGTGGAAGTAAAGCCGGACATTTTGCTTACATCGGTGATAGTATCCTGGGCAAAGTTAATCTCGGGGCCGGAACAAAGCTGGCCAATCTGAAAATGGTAGACTCACCGGTGGTATTAAATATTGATAATGTTGTTTATGAAACCGGCTTAAGAAAATTTGGAGCTATAGTAGGAGACGGAGTCGAAACAGGTTGTAACAGTGTTACTGCTCCAGGGACATTGCTTTCTAAAAATGTCCTTCTTTACCCTAACGGGACCGCTCGCGGTTACTACCCACAGGACACCTTGATCAAGGTTAGGCAGGATCAGGATTGCCAAAATATCAGGTGATTTAATTATTATGACAAAAGCGCTAACTATATTGACAGAGAAAGGGCCTTTAACCGGGAAGGATTTTCAACTTGATACCGGTATGAACACTTTTGCTGCCTGGAAATACTGTGCAGGCTCCGATCAGATTAAAACCAGGATAGTCGGTAGGAGGTATTTACGGCTTGATCAGAAAGTTGAAGGTTATGCCCGCTTGTCACCTTCTATCATGAGAGAATTTTTAAACTACACGGTTGTTGGCTTGGATCGCGATCAGGCTGAAATTAATAGAAAGGCTTCAAAAATTGAAGCGGAGATTGCAGAAGTAAGCAGAAGAAAGATTGAACTGGCCCGCAATACTGTTGAACGCTTAATCCGGAATCATCCTGATCAGGATTCATTTTTGGATAAAGCCACATTCATAATCGCCGGGGATGTCGTTTTCGGTATGGCCCACACCGAACCACGTCCCGAATCCTCCACCGGTGAACTGGTTAAAGGTTCTGATCTTGATATTATAGCTATAACAGAAGATCTGCCTGAAAAGATGTTAGAAGATCTTGATAACATGTTATACAAGGAAAAATATAACCTCTTGATGAATCCGGCTGCCAAGGAGGAAATGGATTATATTGTAAAAGATATGAACATTGTACAGCAGCAGCTCTTATTTGATAATTTCAAAAAAATGGTCGCCGCTAAAATTATATATGAAGGAGAATATCTTTACGGCAGTAAAATAATTTTCGACCGGGTTAAAGAGCTGGTAACTGAATTTGGTATTCCCAATAAACTTAGCACTCTTGAAAAAAGTGCAATTGATAAAAGGTTTGAAGCGGAAGAAACCCTGCTTAAAGTGCCTGAAACTTCAGATTTGGAAGAGTTGATGGCTCTATTTTATACTACAGAGGAAAAAGAAGAAATTTTTTAATTCTACCAGGGGGAACTGGCTGATATGAAAATAATTATTGCAGCAGATTACCGTGAGTTAAGTCAAATGGCTGCAGAAATTGTTGCAGAGCAGGTTCAAACCAATAAGAATTCAGTGCTCGGTTTGCCAACAGGTTCAACACCGGAAGGCATGTATGCCATTTTGAGCAAAATACACCAACAGGATAATCTTGATTTTAGCGAAGTTATTACCTTTAATCTTGATGAATATGTGGGTTTGGCACCAGACCATCCCCAGAGTTACCACTATTATATGAAACATCATTTCTTTAAACAGGTTAACGTGAAAAGCTGTAATATTAATATCCCCAGCGCCGAAAAGATGAAACCGGAAAAAGTTTGTCGTGAATATGATCAGAAAATTAATAATTTCGGAGGGATCGATCTGCAGGTGCTTGGTATCGGCACAAATGGTCATATTGGTTTTAATGAACCGAACCGTTTTCTTTCTGTCGATACACATATTGTAGACTTAACTGAAGAAACAATTGAAGCAAACAGCCGCTTCTTTAAATCTAAAAAAGAAGTTCCTCGCAGGGCGGTAACCATGGGTGTAGGTTCAATTATGAAGGCAAAAAAAATAGTGCTGCTTGCTTCTGGCTTTAACAAGGCAAAGGCTGTTAAAGAAATGCTAAGCGGAAAAGTTACAACCGAATTGCCGGCATCTCTGCTGCAGCTTCATCATGATACCCTGGTTATTTTAGACCAAGATGCAGCTTATTTATTCCAGGCAAAGCAGTGATCATTTTGAGTTCTCCCGGCAATATCGAAGAAGAATTGCGAAAAACTGAAAGTTGATTGGTTATTCTTTTTATTCTTCATATGATATAGTATTATTAGCATAACCTGACGTCTGTTGTCGGCACCTAATACTTTCAAGCCGGTAGTATACACCAGGAAATATAATTTATATTAAACCAAGAGATATTAAGCAGGAGGTGTCTTTATTGAAAGTACTGGTTAGCGATTCCCTGTCCGGGGAAGGACTTGATTATTTAAAAGAGAATGCTGAAGTCGACTTTAAACCCGATATCAGCCCTGAAGAACTGTTGGAGCAGATTGGAAAATATGATGCCCTGGTGGTGCGCAGCAGGACTAAGGTTAAAGCTGAAGTAATAGAGGCCGGCAAGAAGCTTAAAGTAATTGGACGGGCCGGAGTCGGGGTTGATAATATTGATGTAGACAAGGCCACGGAAAAAGGTATTATAGTCGTCAATGCACCACATGGCAATACGATATCTGCCGCGGAGCACGCTATAGCTCTTTTAACTTCACTGGCCCGTAATATACCGGTAGCTAATAGTTCGGTTAAGCGGGGTGAGTGGAAAAGGTCGGAACATATTGGGGTTGAACTTAACAATAAAACCCTGGGAGTTGTCGGTCTGGGCAGAATTGGCAGTGAAGTGGCCCGCAGGGCCAGGGCCATGGGTATGAAAATTATGGGTTATGATCCTTATATCTCTTCCGAGCAGGCAGAAAAGATGGGGGTTGACATGGTTGCATTTGAGGATTTATTAAAGCAATCAGACTTTATCACCCTGCACCTGCCGCTTGGCTCTTCAACCCATCACCTGATTGGGGAAAAAGAAATTGCCATGCTTAAGCCTGATGTGCGGATTGTTAATTGTGCCCGTGGAGGTCTTATTGACGAAGATGCCCTGTGCAGTGCCCTACAAGACGGGAAAGTTGCCGGTGCTGCCCTTGATGTTTTTGAACAGGAACCGCCCGAAAGTTGCAAGCTCTTAGAGTTGGATAATGTTATTGCCACTCCGCACCTGGGGGCGTTGACCCAGGAAGCGCAGGCCAATGTTGCTTACCAGGTATCGGAACAGGTGATAAAAGCCTTGCAGGGTGACCCGATTGTTTCAGCTGTTAACGTGCCTGCCCTTATGCCTGAAAAAAGAGTGGCCCTGGAGCCGTATTTGCCCCTGATGAGAGTAATGGGCAGCTTCTACCTGCAGATGTTTGGCGGTTCTATAGATGAAATAGAATTTACTTACAGTGGTGATGTGTCATCCCTGCCCCTGGCCCCGATGACAATTTCCTGCCTGATCGGGTTTTTGCGGCATGTAGTCGGTGACGGTGTTAACTGGGTTAACGCTCCTTATATTGCCAAACAAAGGGGTATAGTTGTAAAAGAGAGTTCAACAACGGAAGCAAAGAATTACAGCAACCTGATTACAATTAAAGCAAGGTCCGGTAATGAAGAACATAACCTGGCCGGCACTATCCTTAATAATGAAATGAGAATTGTCAGGGTGGATGATTACCGGATTGAAATTATTCCATCAAAATACATGCTGGTTACAACCCACCATGATCGTCCGGGCGTAGTCGGCAAAATCGGTTCCCTGCTTGGCGAAGAAAAAGTAAATATCGCTTCAATGCAGCTTGGCCGTAAAACAGCTGGTGGTGAAGCGATGATGGTTTTACAGGTTGATGAAGAAATGAGTTCTGAATCGCTTGAAAAAGTCGAGTCCCTGGATATTATTGATACTGCCCGCTTCGTGGTTATAGAAAATAATACGGCCGGGGAAAAATAATTCAAGAGAGGTGTCTTTAATGGTTAAAGTTTATTCCTTAAGTACTTGCCCCTGGTGCAAGAAAGTAAAAAAATTTCTCGATGAGAAAGATGTAGAATATGAAGTTGTTGATGTTGACCTGGCCCAGGGAGATGAACAGAAGCAGGCCCTGGAAGAAGTAGAAAAGTTGACAGGAAAGCGGGCATTTCCTGTTACAGTTATTAATGATGAAGTAATATCAGGCTACAAAGAAGACAAAATCGAAGAGGCACTTAAAAATGAAGCATAAGATCTATTGTGAAGTATGCCAGGTGCCATTTTTATTCCGGGAAGAACTGGAAGTGGGTAAAGTAGTTATTTGCTCGGTATGTGGGGCAGAACTGGAGATCCAGGCTCTTGATCCGGATATAAAGGCTGTTCGTTTTCAGCAGGAGCCGGAAACGGAAATTCGTAATCGCGTTGAAAACTTTGCCCGCTTACGCGGTTATGTTTTTAATGAAGACAAAGAACTGGTTATTGAGGGTATGCTTGATAAGAACAAGTTATACGGGGATTTCTATTGCCCCTGCCGTTTCGAAAATATTCCGGAACATGTTTGTCCCTGTCTGCCGACCAGGCAAAACGAGGTTCGCAAGCTGGGGCACTGCTACTGAAACCTCTTTCATCTAAAGGAGTGAGTTTCACTCCTGGAAAAATAATTAATACTTTTGTGAGGATGCCATGACTATGAACTTTAATTTTGTTCGCGGCCATATGGGCGGGAACCTGATTGTTCTTTTAAGAGGGGATCAAATGCCTGTTGGCCAAGAACTTGAAACGGCAGTTCAGCTGCTTGCACCTACTCATTTGCATGGGCACGAAGCCGGTATTTTATATTCTACCGGTGAACCCGGACAAATCGAAGCTAAAATAGCAGAGCCTTCCCTACCCTGTTTTATCAGTGCATGTGGAGGTTTCACCCAGGTGCTGGGCGCTGCTTTAATTGAAACTGATTTTGGAGCCCTTTTTGATGTTGATCAGTGCTCTTCTAATGTTGAGGTAATGCTTTATACCGATGGAGGGCCGACAAAGCTATCAATTGAAACTTATGCCGGCAAGTCACTGCGGATCAGGACTAACATGGGCAGCTTTGTAAAAGAGTGTTATGGCAGGGGGATTGGTACTTCGGTCCATAAAGGTTTGGAAGTTATGCAGGCCGGGAAGTTCTTAGTAGTAAATGCTGATAGGTTTAAAACAGCTTATCCGCAAATTGATTTGGATAAATGGGATAATACCACCCGCAAAATTCTTTCAGATATTCAACATGAATTTCAGGACAAAACAGGTGAAATAGAACCAAATGTCGTGGTATATGATTGGCGGCCTGAGAATGGCGGTCATGTCAGGGTGGTTTTTCCCCACTATGTCGAGAATGACTATTTTGAGCCTTCCTGTGGAACAGGTTCTGTAGCCCTGGGCATTGCCTTGCAGGCCTGGCATGAACTGGAAGATTTTACACCGGACCGTCAAGGCAGGATAATTTTGAAACTTGAGTCAGGTGGTGGACGGGAACTGGGAGGGCCTGAGTTTACAGCATTGGAAATGGATATTGCTGATGGGTTGGTTAAGTCTGCTTCTTTTTCACACAGCCGGGTGGAGATCACATCTGTAGGAGAAGCCAGGTTGTAAGACAGCCTGTATAGTTTTCTTCAACAGGAATCGGCAATTGAGTATGGTTAAGTAAATATAAAAGTTTTATAAAGCGAAGGTGATAATTATGTTCAAAAAGCAAACACCTGCAATTATGTGCCTGGCGTTTTTTACAATTATCCTTATTTTTTGGGTTGCCTCCCCGGCCCTTGCCGAAACCATGGAAATAATAGATGAGGATATTGATCAGGCAGCAGGTTCGATTACAATTTCCGAAGGAACTGCTGTAAATGGTAATGTTAACTTGAACATGGGTGATATAGAAGTTAACGGAGTGGTCAATGGTAACGTTACCAATAACATGGGGCGTATTGTAATAAACGGCGATGTTAATGGTGATGTCAGCACTGATATGGGACAGCTTGAAATTAATGGCAGTGTCAGCGGTGATGTCAGAACCAGGATGGGTGATGTCATAATCAATGGTTCAGTCGCCGGCAACCTCTACGGTGATCTTGGGAAACTCCAGGTTGACGGTACTGTCGGCGGAGACGTTGAGTCGGGATTTGGCGAGCTGCGCATCGATGGTGTTGTCGGAGGAGATGTTGACAGTAAGGGCGGCAATATCACCATCAACGGGCTTGTTGAAGGAGATGTAACCCTTGGCCGGGGCCAGGTGGAACTGGGGCCGGACGGATCGGTAACCGGTCATATCTATGTAGACCGGGGTTTAATTAAAAAAGCTGACACAGCCATGGTTGGGTCAATGGAAGTTGGCGAAGAGCTAACCCGGTCCGAGCTGCGGGAAGAGATGCAGGATGATTATTTAGTTGAACGTCACCGAGAGAGAATGGGAGAAAGAATCGCTGACCAGGTTATTACCAGAGTAAATGACATTATGCGCAG
Source organism: Syntrophomonadaceae bacterium (assembly GCA_003564505.1). The sequence continues at coordinate 1,160 of PXFD01000049.1, read as the reverse complement.
GGTTAGCTTTTTGCCACAGATAGGGCCCGGTAGGGATTGGCAGTTATTCCCGACCCTTTTTGTGGGTTTTTACAGTAATATTGCCAGGGGCATGCTTAATATGCTAATTTTATTTGCCCTTGCTGCCCTGACCCACAGCCTGTTTCCGAGGCAGGTTAAAGCAGCAGGAGATGCGATTTCTATAAATGCAGGCCCGGTTATTGGTTGGGGGTTGCTGACAACGATTCTTGCGATACCGGTCATCGTTCTGCTTGGTCTTTCGATAATCGGTATTCCGCTGATCCTGTTTGTCCTGATGGCTCTGGCAGTAGCCGCAGTTCTTGGCTATGCAGCGATCACAGGACTTGTCGGTGAAAGGATTACATATGTAGCATCACCATCTGCCAATATTAATCCACTCGGTGCTATTGCTATTGGTGTTTTAGTAATCGGTCTCATTAGCATGATTCCGGTTATTGGCTGGTTTGTGTCATGGTTTATTTATGCTGTGGCTATAGGAGCAACCCTGGTTACAAGATTTGGCACACAGGGCAGTCACTAGTATTCGATTGTTAATTACAGGTAATAACAATTTGTGAGTAAAAATGAAACGTAGTTTTTCATTGGATATTGAGAACTTTCAGCAGGTGATCGTGCAGCTTTTCCCGCTCGATCACCTGTTTATGCTTTACCGGCATTTCAGCAAGGTCTGCTAAATTGGCGGGTATTTGGTTTCCAGTTTTATTGGACAGTATTTCCAGCAATTCAAGCTCAGATTTATCTTCGTATTGTTTTTCCCCAAAGAGGGCATTTATTACACTGCCGCAGAATTTAAAAGGACTGGCTGTTGAAAGCAAAACTGTTCTGGAATTATCATTCTCCATGGCAAGATACTTTTCTAAAACTGCTTTTCCAACTGCGGTATGAGTGTCAAAAAGGTATTTGTATTGTCTGTAGGTTTCTTTAATGGTGTCCAGGGTTTCCCGGTCAGATGCGTAACTAGCCCAGAATAACTCCTGCAGCTTGCTTAATGTAATATTATCTAGACTGTATTCACCTCTAGACTGTAGTTGGTTCATCCAAAAGTTTATTTTTTCCGAATCATGGCCGGTTAATTCGAAAAGCAGCCTTTCCAGGTTGCTTGATACCAGGATATCCATTGATGGAGAATAAGTTTTATG
>PXFD01000051.1 GCA_003564505.1 Syntrophomonadaceae bacterium | reverse complement strand
ATAACCAGGGCAATTAGTTTATATTTCTTGGTATCGTAACCTAAAAATTTAGCTCTCTGATCGTTATCGCGAATGGCTTGCAGGACCCGTCCAGTTGGCGAATTAACAAATTGCCTTAAAATCAGGGTCATGGCAATCAAGAACAAAAGGGAATAATAATACATCATCATCCGGTCCTGGAACATAAGCGGGACTCTGAAGGTCAAACCATCCGCTCCCTGTGTATATTCGCGCAGGGTTTCAGCAGTGTGACGGCCGATTTCACCGAAAGCCAGCGTGATCATGGCACAGGCAATGACACCCGTAAACCCTGATCCCCTAAAGGCGAATTGGCCCATTATGTATGCCACCACAGCAGCGAAGGCCATTGAAACTAAAACTGCTAGCAGTAGAGTGTCCAGGGTCGCGCCCATGCGCGAAAACATAATGCCGTCAATATAGGTTCCTCCACCAAAAAACAGGGCATGACCGAGGTTGATAATACCTGTGTAACCTCTTAAAATATCGTAACTCATGCCAAATATTGCCAGGATATAAATCCGGCTTAAAAGAGTTGTAGTGGTCAGGCCTGTGATATGAGGTATAATTAAAATAAACACCGCAAAAAGACTGAGAAATAGCCATGTGCCGGGGCCAAACGCTGGTTTTTTGCGAAGAATATTTGTCAGCAGAGGCATTAGTTTCTCACCGCCATTCCAAATAGGCCTTCAGGTTTTAGAGTAAGAACAAGCAGCAATAAAAGCACGGTTGTATAAACAGTTAGAGGTGGGTAAAACCAGGAAACAAAGGCTACAGTTAAGCCGATAATTATACTGCCAACAGCCGAACCGTAAAACGAGCCCATTCCGCCCAGGATAATTACAATAAAAGCAAGAATTTGATTATTAATACCCATTCCAGACCAGACACTGCCGACAAGAGGGACATAGAGGGCGCCGCCCAGGGCTGCCAGGGCAGCTCCTCCGGCGAATACACCCGCAAAGTATACTTTGATATTGATACCCAGGGCTTGCACCATGTCAGGAGATTGAATTCCGGCGCGCATAACCATACCTACCTTTGTCCTGTTAACGAGGTAGTTGATACCTATGGCTACCAGTATGCCAACAATAATAAGGAATATCCGATACTGGGAGATTATTACTGCATCAATAACCCAGGTTCCATCCATAAATTCCGGCCTGGAAGCCGGGATCGGGTTTGGACCCCAAAAAAGCCGGGCCATATCGGTAAAAACAACTCCCAATCCAAGCGTAATCAATATTTGTGCCGTCACATTACCGTAAACCGGACGAATAAATAATCTTTCAAAAATCAATCCCATTATAAATCCAGCTGCAACAGCAGCAATAATAGCGATTGGGAAGCTGCCAGTCATGCCAAATATCCAGATGCTTACATAGCCACCCCAGATAAACAGGACCCCGTGTGTAAAGTTAACGACACCCAGAAGTCCCAAAATAATAGACAACCCGGCAGCCATTAGAAAAATAAGAGCGCCTTCAGCCAAACCGTTTATCAAAAGCATTAGGAATATGTGCAAGACTTAACCACCACCTCTGCGAGTTTGCGATAATCTCAAGCTGTTACAAAGCCCAGGTGCTTTCTCTGGAGTTCTTCGTCATCCATAAGCTCTTTCATAGTGCCATCTAAGACAGTTTGACCTTCGGTGATAATATAGTAACGGTCACCAACAGCACAGGCCATTTCAAAATTCTGTTCAACCAGAACAATCGTTTTTTCCTGCTTAAAGGTAAGCAGTGTATCCCGGACTTTTTCTACGATAATCGGGGCCAGCCCTTTGCTCGGCTCATCGATCAAAATAATTTTGTTATCATTAACAAGGGCTCTCGCGATAGAAAGCATCTGCCGCTGCCCACCGCTTAATGTGGAGGCCAGCCTTTTATAGGATTCTTTCAGGTCGGTGAAAAGCTCCAGCACATGATCCCGCCTGTCTAAAGTATCCTGGTCTTGCTGCCACATTGCAATCAACAAATTTTCTTCGACTGTCAAAGCATCAAAAATGCCGTAATCTTCAGGGACAAAGCCAATACCCTGGCGAACTGCATTATAAGGAGGCATTGCTGTTAAATCTACATTGTCAAGAATTATTTTGCCATCGCTGGCAGGAACCAGGCCGATTATAGTGCGCAGGGTTGTCGTTTTTCCTGCCCCGTTTCGCCCCAGTATAACTATGGCTTCACCGGGGTAAACCTCCAGGGATATACCCTGCAGGATATGGAAAGGACCTATAAATGAAGATACATTATCAAGTTTAAGCAGTGGATCCATTGAGAATGCCTCCTCCGAGGTAAGCTTTTAGGACTTCAGGATTTTCTGATACTTCGGCGGCAGTTCCCTCTGTAAGAACAGAACCGTTAACCAGCACAATAACCGTATCGGATAATTTAGTAACCAGGTCCATCTTATGTTCTATCAACAGGACTGTGTTTTGTTGTTCTTTCTTGGTTTTGCTTAAGAGTTCAAACATTGCCGGAACTTCTTCCAGGGCCATGCCGGCAGTAGGTTCATCAAGAAGGAGAATATCAGGTTTCATGGCCAGCACCATGGCCAGTTCCAGCTTGCGTTGTTCTCCGTGATTCAGGCTGGATGCCGGGGAATACATTTTGTCATCAAGCAGAACCTGCTCCAGTAAAGCTGAGGCTTCTTCTTGCAGTGCCGGAAATTTTTTATATGACGTAAAAATTTTGTAACCGGTTTTTTCTCTTGACTGCAGGGCTAAACGAACGTTTTCATGGACAGTTAAGTTTGGAAAGACATTGGTTAACTGAAATGAACGTCCAATCCCCATGGCCACTCTTTGCATAGGGGACAGACCTGTTATGTCTGTCCCCTTGAAATATACGATTCCTTCAGTTGGCTGCAGCAGGCCGCTGATGAGATTGAAAAGTGTAGTTTTTCCGGCGCCGTTTGGTCCGATAATCGTGGTGAAAAGGCCTTTTTTTACTGTGATGCTTACATCATTAACTGCTTTAAGGCCTCCAAAATTAATTGTTAGGTTTTTAGTCTCAATCAGCGTTTCTGACATTACAGCAACTCCCATCTTATTTATTTAGGCTTTCTATTTACCGTTGAGCGTCCTCAGGCACGGTAACAGGTGGTTTCAGGTCTTCAGCAGGAATTACACTTTCAAGGACAGGTACCGGATGATCGTCCCCCGGCTCAAGAGTAATTTCGAATAGCGGCTGCATGGCCTGGTGGTCTTCTTCCCGGAAATAGCGCTCGCCGGTTGGAGAATCAAATTCCATACCGCGCATTGCTTCGATTAGAACATCGCTATCAGTATCTCCACCTGTTTTTTCCAGGGCAGTTATTAAAGCGGCAGCGCATGCCATGCCGCCGGAGGTGAAGATATCGGGAGGTGAATCGTATCTTGCAAAGTGTTCTTCAATGAGCCAGTCATTCATGGGATTGGCAGGAGGCACTGTATGGTAGTAAACAGTGAAACCCCGCATGCCTACTACATCGTGCATCATCCGCAGGGCTGCAATTTCAGGCGCCCCGGTTGAAATGGTAATTCCGGCACCCTGAACATCGAGTTCTGCCAGCTGGCCCCAGGGGTTATTAGCCCCGGCCCAAACGACAAAGAGGTAATCAGGATCGGCTTCCATAATCCTCAGAATGTAGGAAGTAAAATCGGTAGCATCAGCCGGTGGGAATTCCTGGATTACAATTTCTGCGCCCCTGGCTTCTGCCTGAGGCACAAAGGGATCGACTCCCGCCCGACCGAAAGCTGTATCTGGTGCCAGGGTAGCAATCCTGGTGCCCTCTGAAGCGATAACTTCGGCCATGGCAATAGCGTCCTGTGCAGTATTCCTGCCGGTCCTGAAAACATAGCGGTTCCAGAATTCTCCTGTGATAACATCGGCCGCTGCCGGCTCATAAATTATAACCGTTTCGAACTCTTCGGCTATCGGTGATATTGCCAGGGCATCAGCAGATGAAGTTACCCCTACCATCACTTCAACTTCGTCCTGGTCCAGCAGTTTGGTTGCTCTTTCCCTGGCTACATCAGGCACGGTAGTGGTATCTTCCCAGATTACTTCTATTGGCCTTCCGGCGACCGTCATGGTGCCGTCAGTCATATATTCAAGGCCAAGTTCAAAGCCTCTCTGGAACTGGTTGCCGTAGTCTTCGAGCACACCGCTCAAAGATGTCAGCGCACCAATTTTTACGGGTTCTCCTTCAGGCTCATCCGGAGCCTCTTCATCAACTTCTTCCTCAGGCTCTTCGTCATCGATGGGAGCGACTTCTTCCTCGGCGCACCCGGCGATCAGGAGAGCAAAAACCAAAACAAACAGTAAAGCAATTTTTAAGTAACCGGATTTCATAGTTTCCCTCCTCAGAATTTTGTTCAACCTTTATGAAGCAAAGATCTGTTTAGCCAGTTAATACCCCCTTTCACTTAACGAATAGCCCGAACTGGAAAGCGAACTTTATTGCTCTGATAATTCACGTTTAATAATCTTTCCGGCGGGTGATTTGGGCAGGGATTCTAAAAATACTATTTCTTTAGGCACTTTATAGCGAGCAAGGTTGGCCTTGCAATGCTCGATCAGCTGATCCGGCTCCGCTGCTTTTCCTTTGTGCAGAACCACATAGGCTCTTCCTACCTCGCCCCACTTTTCATGGGGGATGCCGATCACCGCGGCTTCTGCTACGGCCGGATGCCTGTAAAGCACAGATTCAACTTCAAAGGGATATACATTTTCACCACCGCTGATAAACATGTCTTTTTTCCGGTCAACGATATAGAAAAATCCTTCATGATCACGGCGAACCAGGTCACCTGTATGGAGCCAGCCATCTATAAGTGTATCTGCGGTTGCTTTGCGGTTTTGCCAGTAGCCGGAAAAAAGGTGCGGTCCGGATATGAGCAGCTCGCCTATTTTGCCTGGCTGCACTTCATGGCCTTCATCATTTACTGCCTTAGCCCGGGCATAAAACACAGCTTTGCCAACGGAACCGATTTTTTCTTTGATCACTTCATCATCAAGGGCGAAGCAGTTTGGCCCCGCTTCTGTTAAACCGTAACCCTGCTTAAAGGGCAGGCCGCGTTCCCAGTAGCGATGGTAGATGCTTTCAGGACAAGGGCTGCCGCCGGTTATACATATTCGTACAGAGGATAAATCAGTGTCGGAGAAATGCTCCGAGTTAGCCATTAGTTGGTACATGGTTGGAACCATAAATGTAATAGTTGCATTGTATTGCTCTGTTAATTCCAGGTAGCGGTCAGGATCGAAAGATTTCATCAGGATAACTGTACCGCCCATTTTCACGAGAGGTAAAGTAAAAACATTGATGCCACCGGTATGAAAGAAAGGCATGGCCATTACGATCCTGTCATCCGGCCTGACCCCCCAGCTGATAATTGTGTTTAACGCATTCCAGGTCACCATACGGTGTGAAAGCATCGCTCCTTTTGGGCTGCCTGTTGTTCCGCCTGTGTACATCAACAGCCAGGTGCTTTCCGGGTCAGGGTTGTATTGCAGGTCAGGCGCTGTCTTCGATGTTAGACTTTCCGGCGATTCCTGCGAGGCATTTAATGCGTCAGCGAGAGGTATAAGCCTTGTTCCTGACTTTTCATAATCCAGGATTTCTGCCGTATCAGCCCATTCAGAGCCGAATAAAAGCAATTTCGGAGTAGAGTCTTTCAGGATGCCGGACAGCTCTGCCGGGGATAGTCGGAAGTTCAGGGGTAAAAATATTGCTTCAAGGCGTGATAATGCGAACATTAATACTAAATGCAAAGGGCTGTTATAATCAAGTATTGCCAGGCGGTCGCCCCTGGAAAGGCCTAAGCTGCGAAGGTATTCGGCAAGCTGATCAGCCCTGCAATTCAATTCATGGTAAGTAAGTTCCTCATTGTTATCAGCATCTATGAGGGCTGTTTTATTTGGGCTTATTTCTGAGCGCTTCACTAGCCAATCGTTAAACATTGGAACCCTCCAGATATTAGAAAATATAAAACCTGAATCGGTTATCAGTTTTTGCAAAGAAATAGTATCATAAGAATATTGCAAAAGTCAAGCACCATTTCCACTAATCTGCCTTATGGGAATTATCAAACAAAAGTAATCCTGTCACCTTTTCGCTTTAATCGTGGTGGCGCCCATAAGTTTTATGTATTGTTTTCAGCAAGAAGCCTTTTTAGTACTTTGCCAACACTGCTTTTCGGAATTTCTTCTACAAATGATATTTCCCTGGGAATTTTGTAACGGGCCAGCTTGTCCTGCAGGTAGTTTTGGACCTCTTCAGGGTTGAGATTGGCTCCTGGTTTTAAAACAATAAAGGCTTTACCGGTTTCTCCCCATTTTTCATCCGGGATGCCGACAACAGCTGCTTCACTGATCTGGTCGTGAGATTCTATGGCCAGCTCGACCTCGACGGGAAAAACATTTTCCCCTCCGCTTATATACATATCCTTTTTGCGATCGGCGATATAGTAAAAGCCTTCACCATCCTGGCGGGCAATATCACCGGTATGGACCCAGCCCTGCCGCAGAGTTTTTTCAGATTCCGCCGGGTTGTTCCAGTAACCGGAAAAGGTAACAGGTCCGCTAAGAAGCAGTTCACCCATTTCTCCTTTATTAACTGCGTTTCCATCATCGTCAACGATTTTTGCCTGGCAGTACAGAAAAGGCTTGCCAACTGACTGGCTCTTTTCCTTGATTTGCTGCCAGGTAAGTTCGGACCATGGCATGTAAAGGTTATTGGGTCCGCCTTCTGTAATTCCATAACCCTGGACGAAAATGATATCTTTGTTCCAGTAAGGTTCCATTACCGAAACCGGGCAGGGGGCTGCCCCCGACATTACAAATTGCAAAGATGATAGGTCGGCTTTTTTAAAGTAGTCAAGTGATGAAATCATTTGATACATGGTTGCCGCTGCAAACAAAAATGAACATTTTTCTTTTTCCACCTGCTTCAGGGTCAGCTCTGGATCGAAACCCGGGCTAATTAAAACCCTGCCGCCGGCAAAAATTGTCGGCAGGGTAACCAAATTCCAGCCTCCGGTGTGGAAAAATGGCAGCAGGCTTGGAACGACAGTGTGAGGCCCCAGCTGCCAGCTCATTGCTTCACTGAGCATGTTAAAAAAAACCGCACGATGAGAAATAACGGCTGCTTTGGGTGGACCGGTTGTTCCTCCTGTGAACAGCAGCAGCAGGGGGTCCTCTGGATCAATGACTGTTTCATTTTCATAGCCCCCGGTAAATGATTCCAGGAGAATTTGATAATCATCTGCATTTAACTCCGTTTTATCGGCTGGTTGTTTTAGCACAATCTTTTTTTCAAGCATATTCTGCTCAAGCCTGGAAACGGTTTCTTCAAAAGCCTTTTCATAGAACAGCAATCTGGGGGTGGTCTGCTTGAGCATCCCTGAAAGTTCGGCTGCTGAAAGCCTGACATTGAGAGGGACCAAAATGATGCCGGTTTTGACTGCGGCAAAGAATAAGTCAATATACTCGACGCAATTTCTTGAAAGGACTGCTACGCGGTCCCCTTTATTCAGGCCGGTTATTTTGAAATAAGCAGCCATCGCTGTTGCCCTGTAATTTAGGTCTGCATAAGTGTAATCACTGTTTTTTCCCGAATCAAAAAGGACCGGCCAGTCCGGGGAGAATGCAGCTCTTCTTTCCAGGATGTCGAGGATTTGGTTCCAGTTAAATTTCATTGAAACATCCCTGCCTTTTTTAATGTAAACCTGAGAAGTGACTCAGGTATGATGTTTATTCAATATTCTATATTGTGCTCAATATTCCTGCTGTTAATTTAAGAAATTTTAAAGGGAATTCAGAATATTTGTTTGAGGCTGAGTTGACACGAAGTGCCGAATCTTAATATAATTTAGTCGGTTTACGTTTTCCAAATAATATGGGGAGGGTTTGCTATGCAAATTTCGGAAAGCAGCGTAACAATTGAAAATGGCGAGAAAATCTTTTACCGGAAAAGTGGCAGCGGGGAAAAAAAGCTGCTTTTAATTCATGGCAATATGTCTTCATCGCGATACTGGATAAACTTTATGTCTAAATTTCCATCTGATTTTACTTTGTATGCTGTTGACATGCGCGGGTTTGGGGAATCGAGCTATAATCAGCCACTTGAGTCCCTGGAAGATTTAACTGAAGACCTGGTTATGTTT
>PXFD01000042.1 GCA_003564505.1 Syntrophomonadaceae bacterium | reverse complement strand
TTTCTAAACAGGCAACAGCAGTAAAATCAACGGAGTATTATGCACCTAAGCCAAGGTCACGGGAACGGCGCTGGCTCATCATGTCAACAAAAGCCTCCAAACGCGTTTGTATGCCGGCAGCCCCAGTCTGCTCATCGATAAAGAGAGTTAACACCGGGATACCATAATCTTTGCTAAGCTGCGGTACAAGGCTTTTGGCCACAATTTCCGGAATGCACGAAAAAGGAGCCAGCTGCACCACACCATCGAAACCCTGTTTTGCATAGCGAATGATATCACCAACACTGTTCTGCCCATGCCCACCAACCTTTTGTGCAAGATAGGGCACAGCCAGTCTTCGACTGCCCATATCGCCCTTAGTTGAAAGGACATCATGCCGGGCATAGCTGGTCAGGTAAATTGAACGGCGCGCTTCCACGCCCATGTGTCCCAGCTGTTCTTCAAGGAAAAAGTTGGCAAAAGGTTCCAGCTGAACATAGATTTCGCCGATTATACCGACTTTCAACACTTCTTTTTCACTGTCTTGAGGTACGTCGCGTATAATTTGACGGGCTGCTTCACCCGCTTCTTCAATTTCCCGCTCCGACTTAACCTGTCTCATCATCCGGTAGGCCTGGTCAAAGGCCCGTGAAGTAGAACCTGCCTTATATTCACGCGGCCTGATTTGCTGGGCTAGCATTTCCAAATCATCCAGGACTGCTAATTTTTTGTAGCACTTCTTAAACGAACGCCATAAGTAACCCCAGGAATGAGGGGACTTGGTTATTTTAAGCTGACGAATGAAATGGCCGGGTTTTCTCAAGGGCGGCCAGAAAAAGATAAAGTCAAAATCATAGCCCAAATCTTTCAAAATCCGGTCATGCAGCTCACCGTAAAGACCTGCCCTGCAGGGGCCATAGCCGCCACCGCTCATCAGGGTATCGGCGCCCCTTTTCAGGCCTTCAATATATGTGCCGAGCACAATTTTAAAGGGTATGCAGGCAAACTCGGGAGCATATTTCGCCCCCAGGGATAGGGTTTGCCGGGTAGGCCGGTCCGGGGTAACCGGTTCATGACCCAGGTCTTCCAGGAGCATCTCTATAATCGGCGTTAAAGTGCCCATATGTCCATAAGATACTTTCATCACTTTCACCTTCCAAGTGAAGCCTGAAAATCAGCTCAGGTACTTTCGGGCCAGCTTTTTGAAAAACTCTGTTTTAAAGTGGAGACTGTCAATATCGGTACGTTCGTTTCTGCCATGGACGGTTGTCCTCAGTTCGGGATCAAAGCCTTCAGCCATGTGCCCAACACCGTAGGCGGGAATACCGGCACTGCGGATGTACTTTGAATCAGTGGAACCGGCAGAAATAATCGGCAGGCACAGCGCTTTGTCGCCGGCCATTTCGAGGGTTGCCTCTTCCATCAGCTTATAGAATTTTTCGTTGGAGCTGGAAAAGGTGGGCGCACGGTACTCGGTAAACTCTATTTCAATATCCTTACTGATAATCAGGCGCAGCTCGGATTCAACATATTCACAGTCCTGCCCAGGCAATATCCTGATATCAATCTCAGATTCACAGTAATCGGGTACAATATTGGTTTTTGTGCCTCCACGGATAATATTTGCGGAGAGGGTCATCCGGGTCATGGATCGCAGCGATTCTATAAAAGAACGATCAAAAGGCAACTGCTCAAGAAGCTCATCAACCTGATCGGGCTCTATTGAGTCAACTTGTACCCCAGAGAGTTTCGCCAGGTTTTTTAAAAGTTTTTTAACTTCAGGGATAAGAATCACTTCGGACCGGTAGTTATTAAGCCGGCTTACCGCCCTGGAAATTTTGACTATAGCATTATCGGCCAGGGTAGGAATTGAGCCATGCCCCGACTTTCCGTGAGCTTTCAATTTGCACCAGGCAGTGCCTTTTTCACCAACCTGCAGGAAATAGAGCATCCTGCCATCCAGAATAATCGGATGGTCGGCACCCTCATTTACAGCATAATCAGCTTCGATTATATCTGAATGATTATCGGTCAGGTAACCTGCACCCAGACGGCCACCTGCTTCTTCATCGGCCACGGCAGCGATAATCAGTTCTCCCTGCAAAGACGACTTTTCTTCCATCAACTGAAGAGCTGCTGATACCTGGGCGGCCAGAAGATCCTTGCAGTCGAGGGACCCTCTGCCATGAACAAATCCCTCTTTAATTTCACCGGAAAAAGGTTCGAAATCCCAACCATCTCCCGCAGGGACTACATCAGAATGAGAAAGGTAAAGTAGTTTTTTCGAGCCGGAGCCAAGCCTGGCAATAAAACTGCTGCGCCCCTTTTCAGGTTCAACAATTTTAATGTTTGCAGCGGTATTTTCAAACAGCTTCTTTAAATAATCTGCCACAGCATATTCATTACCGGGTGGATTGGTACTATCAATACGGACCAGGTCACTTAAAATTTGTTCAGGAGCAGGGGGCATTTTTTTTCCTCCTTAAAAAAACCGTGGGTTTATCCGGAATTGTATTTAACTTATTAGCTGACCTCTCGCACAAGATGACAGGAAGCATAGTGGTCGGGGCCTACTTTTTTCAGCACCGGCACAACTTCTGAGCACATCTTCTCCGCGATGGGGCAACGGGTATGGAAAGTACAGCCCGGCGGTGGATTTGAAGGACTGGGCACATCGCCTTTCAAAATAACCCGCTCTTTATGCATGTCCGGGTTCATGGAAGGGACAGCTGAAAGCAAAGCCTGGGAATAGGGGTGCATCGGAGAAGAATAGAATTCCTTCTTAGCGGCATCCTCAACTACCCGGCCCAGGTACATAACACCGACCCGATCAGCTATATGTTTTACTACACTTAAGTCATGAGATATAAACAAAAAGGTAAGGCCAAATCTTTCCTGTAAATCCTCCAGTAGGTTAACTATCTGGGACTGGATGGAAACATCAAGCGCGGAGATAGGTTCATCGGCCACTATAAACTGCGGTTCAAGAACCAGGGCCCGGGCTATGCCGACCCTCTGCCGCTGTCCGCCGGAAAACTCATGGGGGTAGCGACGGTAATGATAAGAATCCAGGCCACATACTTTTAAGATTGACTCCACCCGCTCACGGCGCTCATTGCCGCTGGCAATTCCGTGCACTTCAAGGGCTTCGCCAATTGCCTCACCAATACTCATTCGCGGGTTAAGTGAGCTGTAAGGATCCTGGAAAATGATCTGCATTTCCCTGCGTAAATTGCGAAGTTCTTCTTTATTCATGGCCATAACATCCCGGCCTTTAAAAACTACTGAACCTGCCGTGGGATTGAGCATCCTTAGAATGCTCATACCGGCAGTTGATTTTCCGCAGCCTGATTCCCCAACCAGACCATAAGTCTGCCCGGGATAAATACGCAGATCGATACCATCAACAGCCTTTACATGTCCGGTAATGCGGGAGAAAACCCCCGCTTTAATAGCAAAGTATTTTTTCAATCCCTCAACTTCAAGAATCGGTTCCGGGGTTACCATTTATGTCATCCCTTCGGTTTTCTGTTTTTGGTATAGCCAGCAGCGGACAAGGTGTTTTGGCTGCGATTCAATAAGTTTGGGCATCTCCCGGCGGCAGATATCCATAACTTCCGGGCAGCGCGGATTAAAGGCACAACCCTCAGGCATTTCGGAAGGATTGGGAACAGAGCCGGGAATATATTCTAGAATTTCCTTATCTTCTTCAAGAATTGGCTTAGATTTAATCAGGCCGGCAGTGTACGGGTGAAGAGGTTTATTGAACAAACTCCTGACATCAGTATTCTCAACAACTTTCCCGGAGTACATTACCACTACATAGTCAGCCATTTCGGCAATAACACCCAGATCATGGGTAATAAAAATAATTGCTGTATTGATTCTTTCCCGTAAATCCTTCATTAACTCAAGAATCTGGGCCTGGATGGTAACATCCAGGGCGGTTGTCGGTTCATCGGCAATTAACAATTTTGGGTTACAGGATAGGGCCATGGCAATCATTGCGCGCTGACGCATACCCCCGCTGAGCTGGTGCGGATAATCGTTAATGATCTCTCCGGGCCGGGGGATGCCAACCAGCTCCAGCATTTTCACTGCTACCTGCCAGGCAGCATCCTTATGAAGCCCCTGGTGCAGTCGTATTGCCTCACTGACCTGATCTCCAATTTTATAGACCGGGTTAAAAGAAGTCATCGGTTCCTGAAAAATCATCGCTATTTCATTGCCGCGGATTCGTCGCATAGCTCTTTCATCTAATGTAAGCAAATCGCGATTATTTAATAATATTTTTCCATTTTCAATTTTCCCTGGTGGGTACTTGATCAACCTCATTATACTGAGCGAAACCACACTTTTACCACAGCCCGATTCACCAACCAGGCCGACTACTTCTCCAGGCCTAACGTTGAAGGAAACTCCGTCAACAGCCTTGATGACAGCTTCGTCTGTATAAAATGTAGTTTTCAAATCTTCTACTCTGAGTAAAAATTCCATGCGAAACCACCCTTTATTTAGCGCTTTCCGGATTACCGGTGCTTCCTCGAACGGGGATCAAGGGCATCTCTTAGCCCGTCACCAATCAGGTTAAACCCTAATACCATGAAAAATATAGCTAATCCCGGATAGGTTGTTAAGAAGTGGGCGGTGCGGATATACTCACGGCCCCTGCTAAGCATAGCTCCCCATTCGGGATCCGGAGGTTGTGCACCCAGGCCTAAGAAACCAAGGCCTGCTGCCCACAATATGGCTGTAGCAATCTGAAAAGTTGACTGAACAATGATCGGCCCAAGGCAGTTAGGCATAATATGGCGGACAATAATCCGCGAATCCCCGATGCCAAGTGCCTTGGCAGCGGCAACATAGCCCTGTTCCTTGATGGCCAGAACTGAACCGCGGACCAGACGGGTATAAATTGGCACAGATGCAATCCCAACGGCAATCATAACATTCTCAACGCCCGTTCCGAGAATAGTAACGACGACAATTGCAAGCAATATCCCGGGAAAAGCAATTAATATATCAATAATTCTCTGTATGAAAAGATCAAATTTCCCCCCGTAATAACCAGATAGTGCACCGACAGGCACTCCGATAACCATGCCAATCGCCACAGAAATGAAACCGATTATTAGTGAAATTCTCGCCCCGTAAAGGATCCTGGAGAAATTATCCCTGCCCAGCCAGTCAGCCCCTAGAAGGTTTTCACTGGAAGGCACATTGAAAGCTGAACCGAAATCGACCTTAATCGGATCGTATGGAGTTATTAAAGGTGCAAATATTGCAGATAATACAAATATAGCCATTACGGCAATACCTACCATGGCCAGCCGGTTACGACGCAGGTGCCGCCAGACCTGGCTCCATTCAGTATCTTTTTTCGGGGTGGGTAACTTGCTGTTGGTATCAATTTTTCCAGTTTTATTAAACATTATGTTACTCCACCTCCTTACTGCCATAGCTGATCCTCGGGTCCAGGAAGGCATAAATAATATCAACTACAAGGTTAATCGTTACGAATAAAACAGCAAGGAGCAGGACAGCCCCCTGGACTACGGGATAATCGCGGGCCAGGATTGAATCAACCATCAGGCGCCCCACACCGGGCCAGGAGAAGACGGTTTCTGTCAACACCGCCCCACCAAGCAGGGTGCCAAATTGCAAGCCCATGACAGTTACAACGGGAATCATCGCGTTTTTTAAAGCATGTTTGTAGACAACGACTCTTTCAACCAGACCTTTCGAGCGGGCAGTAGTAATGTAGTCCTGTCCGAGGACATCAAGCATACTCGAACGGGTGATACGGGCAATCAGGGCTGTTGTAGCCAGCCCCAGGGTAAGGGCAGGCAAGATTAAATGCTGCCAGGTGCCAATACCCCCTGACGGCAGCCAACCAAGGTGCACAGAAAAAAGAAGCTGGAACATAATCCCCAACCAGAAAACCGGGGCAGCTACACCGAAAAGGGCTAAAAGCATACTGGTATTATCAAAAAGGGAATAGCGCCTGGTAGCAGAAACAATACCGGCTGCCATTCCAAAAACTATAGCGAAAGCCATTGCTGTTGCTGATAAAAGCAGCGTATTGGGAAACCGCTGCATTAATTCTACAGTGACCGGCCGACGGGTAAAGGTTGAGCGCCCCATATCTCCCTGAAGGAGGTTCGACATGTAAACGTAGTACTGCACGTGCACGCCTTCATCCAGTAAAAGATCCCTGCGAACCTGTTCAATGTATTCGGGGCTGGCATTGACACCGGCAACAGCACGGGCTGGGTCACCCGGTATAAAACGAATAATAGCAAAAACAAGAATAGAAACCCCGATTAAAACCGGTATAGCCAGCAGAAGCCTCCTGATCACATATCCATACAATTCAATTCAACTCCCGGTCAGCTGACTGCTTTGTCCATTACAATTACAGCTGTTTTGCACAAAGTATAATAATTTTGCCAGTTCATCATAGTAAAAGGGCAGGGCGCCGGCAATTAGCCGTTTATAACACCCTGCCCCTGAAGTACTTATTATCTTCTTACTGTTTCAGAAGCAGTAGAGCTTATTACTCGATGTATGCATCCCAGGCTAAGATATTCTCCAGCGGGTGATGGATTAACCCTTGCACGTTGGAACGGACAGCGTTAACCTGTCCTTCATTATGAAGGAACAACCAGGGAGCATCATCCCAGATAAGCTGGATTGCATCAGCATAAAGATCTTCCCGAACATTAGTGTCAGGAGTTACCCTTGCTTCATCAAGCAGAGCATCTACATCAGCATTTGCATAATATGATACGTTGTTTCTTGGCGGCCACTGGGTGGAGTGGAACAGGGCATAGAGGCCGTAATCAGCATCCAGGGTTACTGTTCCCCAACCAAGCATATACATGTCATGTTCTGCATCTTCCGGCGGAACGATAACCGTATCAAGATAGGTGCCCCAGTCATAAGTGGTCAGGCTGGCAGTAACGCCAACTTCAGCAAGCATTGCCTGAACGGCTTCGGTTACAACATCATCCTGCGGATAGCGACCGGTGGGGTGGAAAAGCTCCACTTCAAAACCGTCTGCGTATCCTGCATCCTCGAGCAGTTCCATAGCCCTCTCAGGATCATAATCATAGGGGCCAACCTGTTCATAACCAAACACAGCGGGAACAACCGGTGCGGAGGAAGGTTCTCCAACACCCTGGAAGATGGTCTCGATAATCGCTTGCTTATCGACTGCATAGTTAAGGGCCTGACGTACCCTTGGGTCATCAAAAGGCTCCCTCTCGAGGTTGAAGCCCATGTAAATAACCCTTACACTGTTTTCAAATACCACGTCAATGTCTGCATCTGCTTCAAGACGATCAATCTCGGTAGGTGGAACTGCCATAATGGCATGTGCTTCACCTGTCTCGAGCATAATTACTCGTGAACTTGCTTCGGGAACGAATTTGAAGGTAACTGTTTCAAGCTCAGGTGCGCCACCCCAGTATTCTTCGTTCCTTTCCATGGAAATCTGCTCACCGCGGTCCCAGTTAATAACTTTAAATGGGCCTGTTCCTACAGGGTTTTCCAATGCCTCATCTTCACCCAGCGCTTCCAGGGAAGCAGGGCTGTGCATGCCAACGAAAGAGTGGGAAAGGTGCGAAATGATCGGTGCAAACTGCTGGTCAAGGTGAAGCCTCAAGGTATACTCGTCAATCACTTCAAACTCGTTGATTTGATCAAGCAGGAAAGCATAGATTGCAGCTGTTTCACCTTCGAAATCACCGTAAGCCATGAAACGATCCAGGTTGTACTTAACTGCTTCAGCGTTGAAAGGCTCTCCATCATGGAAAGTTACGCCTTCACGCAGGAAAAGATCCCAGGCCATACCATCTTCAGTCGGCTCCCAGGATTCTGCCAGGCCGGGCTCAAGTGTTCCGTCCACAGCCAGGTATACCAGGGTCTCAACCATGTGCTCGGATACAGTTGCAGCCGGTGCTGAGTTCATTAAAAGTGAATCCAGGCTTTCCGGTTCCGCACCAATAGCAATAACCAGGTTCTGGTCATCTACCTCGTCTACCGGTTCTTCATCGACAGGTTCTTCATCAACGGGCTCATCGACAACTTCTTCATCGGGAGCACAGCCGCCGAAAAGAAGTCCTGTCATTAACAGTAATACTAAAAACCCAAACAAATACTTTTTCATTCTTATAAAACCCCCTTATAGTTTTCCTAAGCTTAATTAAACCATACAACAGGCGCCATCAATCACCACCTTCAAAGTAATTAACAGCGGTTGAGAAGCTGTAGCTTAGTTAACTCCTCAGCCTATAATACTTATTCATAAGATATCACAATTCCTGCCTGTGTCAACAAAATATTACTCAAGATAGAAATATTTGTTTACTGTTATGTTTTCAGGGATGGATCGGGCTCTATCTCTAAATTTTCCCACTTTCCGCAGCGGCCTCCCCAG